>CAYHHK010000105.1:0-13984 GCA_964356415.1 uncultured Flavobacteriales bacterium | reverse complement strand
AGTTTCCGAAACTCTATTTTTTACCGGACACCATTTCATTTGTGATGGCAAAGGTGGACAGCGATACGGCAACTGCTGATACCCTTGAAAAGATCAATATGAACTTTGAAAATGGCAACATGGCATATTCTGATCCATATCCCACCAACACACACGACACCGATCAGGTGCTAAACTATTTTCTTGGTCATTGCCCTGATGGCATCACTGGAATTACAGGCAGTGAAAAAATAATGTACAGCAATGTATATGAGAATACTGACGTTATTTTTTCCAACAACAATGCAGGAATGAAATTTCAGATCATCATGAATCCCAATGCTGAACCACAGGCAGTGTTGCATTTTACGGGACATCAGAGTTTGCAATTGGTGAACAATGCAGATTTACAGGTAAGCGGAGTGCTTGGTTCTTTCACTTATGAGCGGCCTCTTGTTTACCAACTTGATGAAGAAGGCAACAGGATATCGCTGGGGTGGCTGGCTTCGTATCTCATCGTTGACAGCGCCAACGTAGCCTTTCAACTGACGGGGAATTACGATAGTCATAGGCCGTTGGTGGTGGAGTGTGCGAGAGAAATCAATAGCCTATCGACTACCGGTTCTTGTTGGACAACATTTTATCCGGGAGATAATGATGAACAAATCAGAGATATTACAGTTGATGGCAATGAAAACATGTATGTCACAGGATATTCATTGGGTTCTGACATGCCATTTACTACCGGGATTGCCATCTACACAGCACAGCAACCTGGTTTAGCAGGTGAAAAAGATATTGTTATCTCAAAATTCAGTCATGATAATATTTTGCTTTGGGGAACATACTATGGAGGAACTCAAAACGATGATGCAATGGGAATTGCTTTTGATGAAAACGGAGCAAATAGCAAATTGTATGTAACCGGATTTTCACAAAGCAGAGGGAGTTTCCCACAAGCAACAACAACAGCCTCAGGTTGTTATGTGCAAACTTCATTTGCCAATGACATTTATTTAGTGAGTTGTATTATTCAAATTAACCCAACTGATGGTACAAGATTATGGGGCACTCTATTCGGAGGATTTAGTTTAACCGGAAAAGCAATAGCTGTAGACAATAATCATAATGTTTACATGGTAGGTTACTGTTTTTTTGCGTTGCCATATACTTTATCCTGCTCTCCACTTACCTCATCTACAAATTTTCCAATATGTGATCCTGGCAATAACGCATATGTCCAGAAATTCGCAAACAATGAAGCTAATCCCGGCAATCAGGGAGGAGATAATGATGGGTTTATTGCAAAGTTTAATTCCGGTGGTGAGTTAAAATGGAGCACATTTTTTGGCGGAAATGGCTATGAAGAGATAAATGATATCGCTATAGATAATTCATCTTCATCATTTTTTATTACCGGTCATACTAAAACAAAAAATACCGGCATCACTACATCAACTTGCAGTACCTATTATTGTACCCCGCTTTATGATCCAACCCGCGTTTTTCCTGATCCAACCTGTGAGGGTTTTTTCCCGTTGTGCGTTGGCCCATCAGGAAGCTACTTTACAGATGAGTTGAATGTCGGACACACCCCTGCAGGTAATCCTGTTAGTCCAGATGCTTTCATTGCAAAGTTTAGCTTAACCGGTCAATTACTTTGGTCAACTTATTTTGGAAGTAAATTCGAGGACTACGGGAACAGTATTGCAATTAACTCTATTGGAGAAGTTTATGTCGCAGGAATTTCAAATTCCACTTGCACAGGATACCCTTATTGCGGTGTGCCAACAACAAATTTTTGTCTTCCTAAATGTGCATCAACTCCTCAGTATTCACAGACCTTCCATGGTGGCGGAAATTTATCTTTCAATTTCGATGCTTTTATTGCGAAATTTTCACCTGCCTCAAATTATTCCCTTACATGGTCAACATTTATTGGCGGATTTGGAAGTGAATGGTATCCACGAAACATGTTACAACCAGGATATATTCCTCACCAACCTGCAATTGCAATAAGCTCAAATGACTTTGTCTTTTTAATTGGTTCAACCTTTGCTCCTGAGAATCCGGGAAATTATTTGTTCCCTACATTAACCAATCCATTAGCTCCATTTAATAATTCAACAAACTCCAACCCTTCACAACAGCCGAATTATGAATGTTACATTTGTAGTTTTAAGCCCTACACTGACGAATGGTATTGGAGTAGTTATTTCGGCGGCTGGCAAAATGATTTTGGTACCTCAATCGCAACATTCGGAACATCAAAACTCCTTTTTGCCGGCGACATTGACAATATGTCCCAAAATTTCCCCTTCCAACATACAGGAACAGAATATTATTATGACTTTGGAACCAATGGAATTCCTTCAGGTTACAATGCTTATGTAGGCAAATGTGAGATTGCAGCCCTGATAGGGATTAACGAATTATCTTCAATTTACACCAACTTTATTGTTTTCCCAAACCCTTCTTCGGGGGAAGTAAAAATAAAATACAACCTCCCTACAAAGGAAAAGAATTTCACCTTACAGATCAGCGATGTGCTTGGGAGAATTGTAAGAAATGATAAACTGGATTCAACTGGACATGATGAATACCTAAACCTAAACTTGGAAAACGCACCATCAGGAATCTATCTCGCAAGCATCATTTCTAAAAATGACCATAAGATAATTGCAGCAAAAAAGATTATTCTCAACCGATGAATAATCTGAAATTATTTATCCGGATCATCGTTACCTTCGTCTCATCGAAGGTTATTGCTCAAGATTTTGTTAATGTTGGCGGAGGTGTTTCAAGTTTCGTTAGATGCTTCTATTCCGATTCAATAAATGGTAAATTGTACGTAGGGGGAAATTTTAAATATGCAGCTAACTTATCAGTAAATGGAATCGGGGCATGGGATGGAGTAAGCTGGTCAACATTAGGACAAGGAGAACTAAATTGTGATTCTAGCAGTGGAACTTGCATCCCAATTTTTGCAGTTACTAAGTTTCAAAATGAAATCTACGTTTCAGTAACTCAAATCATTGGAGGAGTAAATCCCAATGGAATTGCAAGATGGAATGGTATTGATTGGCAAACTGTTGGGAATGGACTTTTTGATTACTCTGGGCACTATGGCATGATTGGATCGTTTTATCAAGACAGCTCAAACCTTTTTGCATGTGGAGTGTTTGATTCTGCAGGCTATGTGCATGCAAAAAGTCTCGCAACATGGGATGGCAATTCATGGGCTCCATTTCTAAACTCCGAATCAATATTTACTAATGATCCAATTCGCTTCTATCCGCTCACAAAATATAACGGTGAATATTATGTATGCACAACTTTAATGGATTCTCTTGGCAAAATGTTATTTTTTGCCAAATGGAATGGCGCCAACTGGGAACGAGTTCAAAATGCCTTTAATTGTACAATTTGCAACATTTCATCAGGCATCGGGAATATGATAGAATATCAAAATGAACTTTACGTAGGAGGTACTTTTAATAAACTCTATAGTGCCCCCGGCAATAGCATAGCAAAATGGGATGGTAGTAACTGGCATGAGCTGGGAAGTGGCTTTTATTATGGAGCTTCCATGGGATCAATATTCGATATGGCTGTCTATCATGACGAATTATATGTAGTTGGGTTGTTTGATAAAGTAAATGGAATTCAAATTGGCAATACTGCCCAATCAGGAAATATTGCAAAATGGGATGGCAAAAAATGGTGCACCTTCAGTTACAGATTTGATAACACAATTTCCAAAATAGCCGTATTTAATGACAATATCTACATCGGTGGTGGATTTCATACCATTGATGGTGACAGCATTCCATTCATTGCAAAATGGGAAGTAAATAATTCTATTGATACATGTACATTAATCGGTATTGATGAAGACGAATTTCAGTCTGAACTTTCCTTCTACCCTAACCCATCGGCATCATCCATAACAATAGACTTCCCTCACAAGAGCCAAGCTTATACTTTCATAATTTCAAATGTTTTCGGAAAAAGACTAATCGAAAAAAATATTTCTTCTCAAACCCTCCGAAAAGAACTCGACATCTCGGAACTTGCCGCCGGTATTTACTTCATCACTTTAGAAAGCGAAAGTGGAAGGGTAACGAAGAAGTTTATTAAACAATGAGAAAAAATGAACACTGCAAGCAAATTGAAGTTGAAAATTATTTTCTTGTTTCACAAGATGCCATTCGGGCGTCATTGAGTTTACAGTTATATCCGAAAGCAAGACAGTTTACAGATACGCAGGATAGTATTTACTACGAGTTACATTTTACATTAGCAGGCTTGGCGGCCAATATGTCATTTCATTTACTGCGCTTTGCTTACCTTAATATTCCGTGGTGAAACTCCTTCACCGGTGAGCCTTGCAACATAAATTCCTGCTGACCAATCTTGTGTATTGATCTTCATTGCAGGGCCTGCAAAACTACCACTGAATACCATTGCGCCTGTTGAATTATAAATTTCAACGGTCGATTTTTTAGATGCAAAACCTCCTGTGATCATCAGTTCATTTGTAAAAGGATTCGGATACGAACTAAAAGAAACAATCCCTGAATGCTGGTTCACTCCCACACCGTTATCTGTTACCTGAAATCCGTCAAGGCCGCCTTCAACAATACTTCCGGGCTGAATGTCATAAGTCTCTGCAGACAACTGCATGTTGGCTGTTGGGGTAATCACTGAGGCAACATTATAGGTTTTCAGAACCCAGTTACTGTTTCCGGGATCATTGTTGAGGATAGTTTCCAGCATTACTGTAGTAATGCCATTGGTAAGTTTCACAGTCATCTGGTCATTCGGCTGGTTACCGTTCAGTTCCCCGTTAAAAAACCAATGGTAGTAAGAAAGCTGGGGATCAATATATCCTGTGAGATCAAATACCGGAGAGGTTAAAACAACTGTACCGTCACTTGGGTCAACATCATCGTCATACGCTGCGCCTCCGCCATTGCCGGTCACATAACACCTGTCCAAACAATCTCCTGTTATGTCATATTCAGGATTTGACTGAAATGCACCGCTGGTTGTACCTGCCGGCTCACCCCGTTCCCAGTCGTGCGCAGCATTTGTCGCTGTCCATCCAAAGTCCAGCGCAAAATCATCATAGTAACCTTTGTCTAAGGTAATGATCAAAGGACTTGTATTGCCATCAATGAGGATGTTCTGGCAGTAGTTCTGATAACCCCATGCACCTGCAACAACATCATATGTTCCGCCGATGAAATTAGACATGTTGAAATTCCCCTGCCCGTCTGTTGAAACAGACTGCGTCGTATTTCCATCATTGAAAACAACCTGTGCATTCGGGATCGGGTTGTTAGATCCTGTTTCAAGTACCTGTCCGGTAAGTGCAACGCAATTGATGCATACCATTTGTGCATCAAGTGTTGTCAGTACTCCGTTGGTCAGCGAAACACCGGTAAATGTCTTTGTATAATAACCTGCTTTAGAAAACTGAACGTCATAAGTGCCGGCAATTGCAGTGCCTGAATAATAATGGCCTAATAAGTCTGAGGTGCGGTTAATATTGGCCGAAAGAATTGTGATAGTAACACCGCCAAGATTGAGTGCAGTTACGCTGTCTGTTACCAAACCTTCCAGGTAACATCCCCTGATGTAGTCAGGCGTAAGCACAAAAAAACCATTGCTCATGTCGCTGCATACAATGTTTCCGGAAGGAAAAAACGGATATACGCCCCAGTCACCGTCGAAAACGCCATCGTTATTTGCCGGGTAGGTATCATAGTGACCAACTTCGATCATGTTTTTCGGGCGGCTGACATCATTGATCACAACACCTTCAGTGTACCAGGAAGTAACTGCATAATCATTCCTGATGTGTGTGTTGTGTACTATTGAATTACTGCCGGGATCCTTCTGGAACCTGGAGAGTTCAGTGATATTACTCAAATCAGAAATATCATAAGCAGTAAGAAATGAGTTTGTTGTTTCATCTGTGGTGAACATGGTTTTGTGATTATCACTCAACCAAACATTATGTGTAAATGCATTTGGAGTTTGCTGTGTAGCAAGCAGCACGGGATTGCTTTTATTACTGACATCCACAATGGAAACATAACCATCGTAGATATGTCCAAAGTAGGCCGTATCGTTTTCAACATATCCGTCGTGTACATATGGATTGCCTGTAGGAGCAAGAAAAACGCCTGAATAAACAGGATTCAATGGATCAGAAATATCCAGGAACAAAGGATGCCCGCTATTGTTTGCTCCATTCAGCTGCAGGTTGCTACCATAGAGATAAAGAAACGCATTGGCTGTATCAATGTGCAGTGCATGAATCGTGGTCAACTGGCCAGCAATGGCCCCATCACCCTGGTAAACCGAAACATTTATACTATTCGGGAGATTTGATAAGTCAACAATCTGCAAACCGCCACAACATTCTTCAGTAGTTACATATGCAAAATCCCTATACGTTTTTATTTCTCTCCATTGCGACTGACCGCCGGGAACTGTAAAAAGTACAACAGGCGTATCAGGATTGGTGATGTCAATGATATCCATGCCATCCCACCAGCCCAGCAATGCATATTCACGGCCGTTGTTGTCAACATATCCACAAATATTCGAATTCAGCTGCCCGTAAAAAATATTGGACCTAAATTGAATGTTTAACTGTGCAAAAAGTTGGGTAGAAATCAATAATGATACAAGTAGTAGTAATTTTTTCATTTGGTTAACAATTTGGAGGTGTAAGTACGGCTTAAAGCAGGTAAAATCCAAATAGGATTTGACCCAAATGAATGAAATTCCTTAATTTGCCGGTACTATCAAAACCCGTCCCTGTTGATAAAAAGAAGTGCATAAATTTGGAATTTATTCAAAATACTTACTTTTGTGCATCCTCAGCAAAAAGGGTGTAAAAATATGCGGGATTTATAATTCAGAAACTGCATCTAAAAAGCTTGTTATAAGATGGATTTATTTGACAAAATATTAAAGAATCGCGGACCGATTGGTCAACATGCCAAAGATTCTCACGGCTATTTTACCTTTCCAAAACTAGAAGGAGAGATAGGCACACGCATGATTTTTCGCGGAAAGGAAAGATTGATATGGAGCCTGAACAATTACTTGGGACTTGCCAACCATCCTGAGGTGCGCAAAGTGGATGCAGAAGCAGCAGGGAAATACGGGTTTGGATTGCCTATGGGCGCACGCATGATGAGCGGTAACAGCAACCAGCATGAACAACTGGAAAATGAGCTGGCTTCTTTTGAAAAAAAGGAAGATGCCATACTTCTCAATTTCGGGTATCAGGGAATGGTTTCAGCCATTGACTGTCTGGTAGACCGCCATGATGTGATTGTTTACGATTCAGAAAGTCATGCCTGCATCATTGATGGTGTGCGCCTGCACATGGGGAAGCGTTTTGTTTATCCCCACAACGACATTGCGAATTGCTCAAAGCAGTTGGAACGTGCTACAAGAATCGTAGAAGAATCCGGAGGCGCCATCCTGTTGATTACCGAAGGTGTTTTCGGCATGAGCGGAGACCAGGGAAAACTGAAAGAGATCGTGAAGTTGAAAGAGCGTTTCAACTTCCGCCTGTTTGTGGATGACGCCCATGGATTCGGAACAATGGGAAAAACCGGTGCCGGTACAGGCGAGGAACAGGACATTCAGGATGGAATTGATATTTATTTTGGCACATTTGCCAAGAGCATGGCATTGATCGGAGGATTTATTGCTTCTACTGAAAGTGTGGTAGAATACCTCCGTTACAATATGCGTTCTCAAATTTTTGCCAAATCATTGCCAATGCCATTGGTAATCGGTGCTCTGAAAAGACTTGAATTGCTGCGCTCACAACCACAGCTAAAAAATGACCTTTGGAAAATTGTGAATGCCCTGCAAAGCGGACTGAAGAATGCCGGATTTGACATTGGTAAGACACAGAGTCCCGTGACTCCCGTGTACCTGAACGGAACCATCGGAGAAGCCACCAACCTGATTTACGATCTGCGGGAGAATTATGATATCTTCTGTTCCATGGTTGTTTATCCTGTTGTTCCAAAAGGAATAATTATCTTGCGACTGATTCCTACAGCCGAGCATACGATTGAAGATGTGAATTACACAATTGAAGCATTCAAAAAGGCATATGTGAAACTAAAAGCAGGAGAATATGCCTCTGAAAAAATAGCGACTTTCTGAAATACATAACTAGCCTTTATTAATCATTAACAATTAAATTTCAATTACATGAAAGAGTACGAAAAAATCAAACAACTGGTAACTGCACTGGAAGAAGATGTGATCAAGTTCGGTGACAAAGGAAACAATGCTGCCGGCACCCGTGTGCGCAAAGGACTTCAGGACATCAAACGTGCCTGTCAGGAAATGCGTGACGCCGTACAGGCCGCGAAAAAGGGTGAAGCTGGCGCAGCGTAACTAACGAATATTCTTAGTAATAAAATTGTCCTGCTCTGATGATAAATCAGGGTGGGACTTTTATTTGGGTACCAAGTACTAATATATACGAATGTACTAAGTACTGATTTTTACGAATGTACAAATTGCGAATTTCCGGGTAAAGCGATTGGCGATGATGGGGTAAGTTAAAAGCTAGCAGTCGCAAGTTAGAAGTTAGAAGATCGGAATTAATTTTTATTAGTTGTTTTTTCACCCATGTAATTGATTCATTGATCACAATTCAGCTTTGGTAATTAAGAATAAGCGTTAGGTTTGTAAGATGAAGAGAAAATCTGTTTTTGTTTTCCTTTTTTTTATTAATTCCATGGTTTGTTGTGGTCAGGTAATGTTCCAGAAAACCTATGAAAATATGTATGGCGCTATAAGCAGGCAGATTCTTGTAACCAATGACAATGGGTTTATTATTTTAGGGCGAACTGTTACATTCAACAACAATGAAGTTTACTTGATCAGAACAAATAGCCTTGGAAATTTAATTTGGTCAAATTATTTTGGAGGTGCTGATAACGATTGGGGCGGTTCCATCATTCAAACCCATGACAGCGGTTTTATTGTACTTGCAAATATTGAGACTGCCGGTGATCCTGATATCCACCTGATTAAAATTGATTCCTTGGGTAATTTTATTTGGGATAAAACTTATGAAAGTATTGGAGCTCAATTCGCTTATTCAATAGCTCCGACTTCGGACAGTGGCTTTATTATTTGTGGATCGCACTCCGGAAACTCCTCTATTATAATCAGATCTGATAGTAATGGGGATACACTCTGGACAAAAATATTTGACGCAATAAATTTCGAAGATGCTTTTAGTGTCAAACAAACATTGGCTAGAGATTTTATTGTTACAGGTAGGACAAAAAATTTTGGCGCAGGAGATTTTGAGCTTTACTTAATGAAAATCAACTTATTAGGGAGTGTGTTATGGGCAAAAACATATGGCTTAGCAGGAGTTGATGAGGGTTATTCAATAATTCAAACACCTGACAGCGGGTATATTATAGCAGGCAAAACAACCAGTTCGGGAGCAGGTAACAGTGATGCATACCTATTAAAAGCTGATAGCAATGGAAATGTTAGCTGGAATAAAACTTATGGTGGGCCAGGAGACGATAATGCTTACTCAGTAGAGATTCCGGCAGATGGCGGATTTATTATTTGCGGATCTACTACAAGTTTTGGAGCAGGTAATGAAGATTTGTTTTTGATCAGAACAGATAATTCCGGAGATACAATTTGGACAAAAACATATGGTGGCCCCGGAGAAGATTGTCCATCTCTGACTTGGGATTTTCCATGCGTTCAAATAACGCAAGACAGTGGTTTTATTGTTTCTTCGAATACGAGAGATAGTTTTTCACCTTATTATGAAATCTATTTGGTCAAAACTGATCGGAATGGAAATAGCGGTTGTTATGAAGACCCGGCAGCTTTTGTTCAAGGAAGTCCAAATTTCCAGGTTTCAAATTTTACCCCATCAGTAATATATCCTTATAACCCTGTAATCACCACCTCATCTCATTTTACTCAAAATGGAGGCACTGAACAAACCTTGTGTATGATTGATAATATTTCTAAACCAGAATTATCACTTGGCTTAATAGTAACGCCTACAATAGGCAGACAATTTATTACAGTCACTTCAACTTCCGTAATTAAGAATATTCATGTTTATAATATGCTCGGAGCAGAGGAATTGGCTGTTCCCTTGCCTACTGCTTACTGCCTACTGTCTTAGACGTCTCTACCCTCCCACGCGGCCTCTACTTTCTTCAGGCTACAACAGACGAAGGCCTTGCAACTGCAAAGTTTATTAAGGAATAAAACACAGAAAATAAATCATTATAAGGCTAAAGTATACACCCAATACCTCTTCCCCCACTGAGGTTCAATTTCTTTATGTATTGTGAATCCAAGTCCTTCATAGATGTACCTCGCAGCATGCATGAATTCAGATGTATGCAATGCAATAATTTTCTCATTGTGTTCCCTGGCATAATCAATACACATTAGCGTGAGTTTTTTCCCAATGCCTTTGCCTTCGAATCCGGGCATCACGCCTACCATTCTTAAATAAGACCATTCCTTTTCAAAAAAACGCCAGGGATTTCCGGAAAGAATGATGAATGCCATGCCAACAATTTTATTTTCACATATACATATAAAACATTGTGAGTTTCCAAAGAGAACATCCCAGGTCTCATCTTTCCCCAGGTTAAAGAGCAACATTTCCGCACCGGCAGGTGTGAGTACAGCGGAATGGGAACCATAGGCCTGAAGAGCAAGGTCTCTCAATTCATCCCTGGAATGGGCTGTTTCCTCTTTATTCAAAACCTTAAATGAAAAATTATTCAGCATGAGGGCAATTAAATTCCCGGCAAAACAAACCAAACATACTTGAACTTACAAGTAAACCGAAAGATGAATAGTTACCCGGATTGAATATGCATTCTGAACTTAGTGTCTTAGTGCCTTCGTGGCAGATTCTAATTTATTGCCACCAAGGCACGAAGGCACGAAGAAACCCAAACCATAAAAGGAAATTGATTCCTTATTTTCAAACAGACGTACCACCGAAAGATGAATTGATACCGGGAAATAATAATTGCTAAACGCAGGAAACTTCTTTTGGTTTTGTAAGTGGGAGGTGAATAAAACCTGATACCCCGGGAGCGCAATCGGCCACCAATTCTCTCTGAAGAATAAGATGAATTCCATTCCTTCTCATTTGATCAGCCAACTGCTCCCATGAAAATTCAGGATGAGCATACGAACCAAGTACAAGCGCATTGGCGCGATAATGTCTTATCATCCTGCTTACTGCCTGCTCCGGTAAATAATTAAAATCGGTTCGCTCCACCACAAACAACACCGGCGTGGAATAAAAATGTTCGCTCCCCTCCTGCCGTATCCAACGTGCATCGGTCCTTCTGTCGCATAAAGAAAAAGTACAATGAACGCTGAATGCAAAATCATACTCATCATAAAAAGACCTGTAACTGCTTTTCACTTCCACATGATTCAACCCCGAAAAATAATGTTCTATGCCATTCACCGTTGCAAAAAATCTCCCTGCCTTCAGCTCCGGGAAAACCTTTTCGGCAATTTTTAAACAATACTCCTTCCTTTCCATTGACTGTAATGCAATCATATTTAATTGCTTTAATATAGTCAAAATATGAAAGAGCGGAATAACTATGTTTGGAATGGTTGAGTACCAATAAGAAAAAAGTAATGAGTATTAAGTAGGTAGTACTAAGCAAAATCCCTACAGGCTGTTATCTTAATACTTAATACTAAGTACTTTGTTCTCTATTCTCAAATGCCGAACAAATAGATCCCTATTGCTTTCACCTTCGCAAACCACTCCCTGATATGCGTGAAAGGATCCACAAAAAAGCTAACGTCTTCCGCATTAAAACCAACTGCATCCAGTCCCGATTTCCTGGCAATAAAAACAGCGCGCTGGTTATGAAATTTCTGAGTGATGATGGTGACGGAATTGATGTCATAATTCTTTATGAAATTTTGAACCGATTGTTTTGTACTCAAACCTTCCCTGTCTGACAGGATGGCTGAATCAGGAACTCCCAGTTGTTGTAATGCCTTGTTCATGTTCCCGGGTTCGTTGTAGTATTTATCACTCATGTTGTCACCGCTGCAGATCACTTTCTCAATAATTCCTGAATGAAAAAGTTTAGCCGCTGCACGTATCCGGTTGTCGAAGTATTGATTACTTCCACCGCCAATAAGGTATTTGCTGGTACCAAGGATCAACCCGCATTTATTGTGTGGGATTGATGCAGTATCATCATACAGGTAATTTCCGGAAAAAGTGTTCACATAAAGATTACACCCTGCAATAATTAAAATACAGGAGAGCAAAATCAGGAAAAGAAACCTGAACGGTTTTCTCAAACGTTGTAGAATCATAAGGGAATTCAGAAGGGCTGTTCATGGGTAAAGATGGAAATTAAAAACGAAAAATGTCAGGCATCTGTTTTTTTTCGGTAGGTTTATAGAATTATAACCTGAACAGCAATGCAAAAAGAATCCTGTTTTCAGATTTCACCAGGTCAGGTCTCCAGTCGGGATCCAGGGTCGCAGTTGAATAACCCGTTTGAGACGTAACCCCTCCCTTGCCTGCAAAATAGGCGACACTTGATTCACGGTGAACAAACTCCACCCTGAAAGTCAAACTCTGGTTGGGCATAAAGTCGAGATTGCTTGAACAGTCCCAACCTTCAAACTGATCACCCGGATTGGCAGAGAAAGGGAATGCTCCTTCTGATTGTGTCGGATTGTTTGGATTCGGCAGCGGGCTTGCCTGGCCTGTAGGATAAAGGACCAGGTAACGACCCGGGTTCTTCATCCAGCCACCGCCAAATGTCCAGGCAATTTTTTTTCCAATCCACATGCGGTTATAAAACATGATACTTTCAAAATATTGTGCCGGCCTGGTTGAATCGTTGTCACTAAATCCATTGACTCCGCCACCCTGTTCAAAACCAATATCAGCCGTCAGAGAAAATGCCATGCGCGAGATCCCTTTGGATCCGGAGTTTTCAAAATAACGCACCAATAAACTGTTATCTGAATGGAACCTTTTTCTTCCGGGGATTCCTGCTGCATCAGTTCCAAAATAATTATTTGTGAGCAATTTCAAATTGCTGTTCGGCATCCATGTAATATTTGCTCCAACGCCTGGCATTGCATTGAAACGTCCGTAGCTCTGCCATCCATTGATAATCCAGGGTTCTATCTTCAGGTGCGCTGAAGGATGTACCTGTATCCTCAGACCGTTAAAAAACCATGGCGTATTGTCTGAAGTGAAAGAAGCCTGGTACTCCCAATTCTCAGGCTGGTAATACGAATTTAGCCCGAGGTAGGACATAAACATTCCCGCATCAATATTGATTCCATACCACTTGTCAATGTGGTATCCTATGTAAGCTTCACTGAGATATCGATAAACATTGGCGAGTTGGTATTGCCCGCGGTAAGGACTATAGTCATTGCGCGGCACGACAACAGATCGAGTACCGAACTGTGTCATAAAACGCGCACGGGCATTTCCATAATTCAGGTCACCCCCGAAATGCAAAGCAGAGAGCTGCACTTCATTATTCCTTGCAAGCGCAGTAGAGCCAACTACAGTATTGTCATTTGGATTGTTGAAAGAATGGGTATAGTTCACATCCATCAAAATGGCGGGTGAATAATATTTCATGTTTTTGAATACAGAAGAATCCCTCCTGTCACTTCCATTATGCCATGACTGGTCAATTCCCTCGAATGGCTCACCCTTTTGCTGAGCCCGTGAATGAAATACAAAACAAATAAACGGTAACAGTAAAAAAGCTGATGTCTTATTCATTGAATCACGAATGAAATTATTATTTAATCCTTTTCATATTAATCCTCCCCGCCGGTTTTACAACGAGCGGAACTTTTTCAATGGTTACGGAACTGGTGTCAAGACCGAATGCCTTCTCTTCAGGAAGTGAAAAAAGATGAA
>CAYHHK010000104.1:0-14193 GCA_964356415.1 uncultured Flavobacteriales bacterium | reverse complement strand
AAAGGTTTAATAGTTCAATAGTTCGTTTGATAATAGGCTGGCGATTGTGAATTGTCTGTTACCACCCGTTTTTTGGCTGCCGGCTGTTTTTTGCCAACTGCCTACTGCCTACTGGCTGTTCACTGCCTACTGCCTTCAACGCCCTCCCCCGCCATACTGCTTCATAAGCTCCTCCTGCGTCATTACCGTATATCCTTCCGGAATTTTAAACAAGTCTTCATTCACAACTTGTTTTTTTACTTCTGTGCAGGAAAACTTCATTCCCATGCCTTTCTGATCGACAGCAAACTCCATCATGAAACCATCAATTCCTTTCCATGAATATTTTTCAGAATTGCTTGCGGCAAGTTCATTGGTATACCATATTTCAGACGTACTTCCTTTTTCCTCTTTGTCTTTAAAAGTAATGATCGCTTTTTTACATTTATAACCGGCAATGTCCTTGGTTTCATCGGTGATCTTTACATCATATTCGCCTACGTCTTTCTTATCCTTCTGTGCATCCTCCTTTGTAGTTTTTACTGCGGTTTTCTTACCCATTATGTCCATGCAGGTAATGGTTTCTCCTGCTTTACTATCGGTTATTGACACGATCTTCCCTCCCATCATGTCCATTTCTCCGCGGCTCTTTCCGTCTTTAAAATAAACCACCATTTCTTTTGGCATCATGGCCAGCATCTGGTCATTCATCTCCTCTGCATTGTTTAATGTAATCTCAAAGGTGATTTTGCCTTCCTTCAGTTTTTCCTGTCCAATGACCTGCTGAACCTGAAAAATGAAAGAGAAAGTTAAAAAAGCTGCAAGGATTTTTTTCATAATGTAGATTTGTTTTGATTGTTGATTGCGCAAAGATAAGTGATTCAATCATTCCAAAATCCTGATTCTGCTTTCATTAAAGAAGGTCTTTTATAAAAGAATTTCAATACTTACAGTTTGAGAAATACCGGCAAATATCCGGCTTCCAACGGCGTTATTTATATTGAAAAGGTTGTTCATATCTTATTGAGTATTCAACCACTACAGGGAACCTGAAAAGTATTTTTGAAAAATTACATAAACTAACCGCAATGACAGCAAAGGCAAACCGTTTAAAGCCGGAGGTAGAAGAAGAATGGGAAGAAGTGGCCGGACAGAAGGAAAAAGAAACGCCGAAAGAGAAGAAAGAACCAAAGGAAAAGAAGCAAAAAAAGTTGAAAGGGATGAATGCCAGAATTCATGCCTTCCGGAATTTTCTTGCCGATGAACGCACACATAAAGTAAGTGCCCTGGTACTAATCATGATGTCTTTTTTTATGGTTATTGCCTTCACTTCTGATCTGTTCACCTGGCAGGAGGACCAGGCAGTTGCAGGTGCAAATTCTGCATGGGATTTACTTTTCAATAATTCGCTGCAGGTTGAAAACTGGCTGGGTAAACTTGGCGCTGTAGTGGCATTGCAGTTTGTAAACAACATGTTTGGCATTGCATCTTTTTTATTTCCATTCATTTTGTTTTTATCCGGAGTAAGAATATTGTTTGACACATGGCTGTTACCAATAGGAAAGACCATACAGTATTCATTGTTTGGTCTTGTATGGTTACCTACCCTGCTTGCTTATAGTTTTCATTCTTCAAACCTGCTTGCACTCGGAGGAGGTTATGGCTATCACATCAGTCAAACCTTACAGGGTGCCGTAGGATTTATTGGCGCCGGAGCTGTACTTGTATTTTCCTTTACAGGATTTTTAGTGGTTGCGTTTAATATTCCATTCATGCGCAAACAACAGGAGATGAACGAGGAAATGGCTGATGAAATTCCGGCGGGAGTCTTTGCTGAAAATACAGAGTTGAAAAATGTTAAACGCTCTGATCAGGCACCGATCCTTGTCAACTTCAATGTTGAAAAGGAACCCATTGCTGAAGTAATTGCAGAAGAAGAAACCAAAGAATCGGATAACGAAATTGAACTTGATCCGATCAATGAGGACGAACTTGAGAAAGCCGAGGCAGAACTTGAATTGGATGAGAATGCAATACCGATGGAAGTTGAAGCCATGGTTGAGGAAGAACCGGCCATGATAGCCGACAATGAAGAATTACCCCATGCACAAGGCGACTATGATCCAACGCTGGATCTTTCAGGCTACCAATATCCTACGCTTGACCTCCTTGAAAATTACGGAGATTCAAAACTAGAAGTAAACAGGGATGAGCTCGAAGCGAATAAAAACAGGATTGTGGAAACCCTTGGACATTACAATATCGGAATTGAAAAAATCAAGGCCACCATCGGACCAACGGTAACGCTTTTTGAAATTGTACCACAGGCAGGCGTTCGTATTTCCAAAATCAAAAACCTGGAAGATGATATTGCACTGAGTTTGTCGGCGCTCGGAATCAGAATCATCGCCCCTATTCCGGGCAAAGGAACGATCGGAATTGAGGTTCCCAATCAAAAGGCTGATACGGTATCAATGAAAACGATTCTTGCTTCTGAAAGGTTTGTCAACTGCGACATGGAACTACCTGTCGGACTTGGAAAAACAATTTCGAACGAAGTTTTTGTTGCTGACCTTGCGAAAATGCCACACTTGCTGATGGCCGGCGCTACAGGCCAGGGAAAATCCGTTGGATTAAACGCATTGCTGGTATCGTTGCTTTACAAAAAGCATCCAAGTCAGGTGAAATTTGTGCTTGTTGATCCTAAAAAAGTGGAGCTCACATTGTTCAGGGCCATTGAGCGTCACTTTCTTGCCAAGTTGCCGGGAGAAGCGGAACCTATCATCACCGATACAAAGAAAGTTGTACACACGCTGAATTCACTTTGTATGGAGATGGATCAGCGGTATGAACTTTTGAAGAATGCAGAAGTTAGGAACATCAAGGAGTACAATGCGAAATTTATTGCACGAAAACTGAATCCCAATAACGGACATAAGTTCCTTCCTTACATCGTACTTGTGGTTGATGAATTTGCCGACCTCATTATGACTGCAGGAAAAGAAATCGAAACTCCCATTGCACGTCTGGCACAATTGGCTAGGGCTATCGGTATCCACCTGATCATAGCCACGCAACGTCCTTCGGTGAATATCATCACAGGAACAATCAAAGCCAACTTCCCTGCGCGTATTGCATTCCGGGTAACTTCCAAGATCGATTCACGCACCATTCTTGATTCAGGAGGTGCTGATCAGTTGATCGGACGCGGAGATATGCTTTTATCAACCGGCGCAGACCTGATCCGTTTGCAATGTGCATTTGTAGATACACCGGAGGTAGAAAGGATTACATCATTCATTGGCAACCAGCATGGCTATGCTGATGCGCATTTGTTACCTGAATATATTGAAGAGGCCGGTGAGGGTTCAAGGGATGTGGATCTGGATGACCGAGATTCCCTTTTTGAAGAAGCTGCACAGATTGTGGTTCAGCATCAGCAGGGTTCTGCATCACTGTTGCAACGCAGGCTGAAGCTTGGATATAACAGGGCAGGAAGAATCATTGACCAGCTTGAATCTGCCAAGATCATTGGTCCGTATGAAGGCAGCAAGGCCAGGGAAGTCCTCATCAAAGATCCTATGACACTGGAGCAGATTTTATCAGCTGTGAAGCCGAAAGTGGAATAAATTACCCCGAAGCAGAACTTCGAGGTATCAAAAACAAAATGCCACAGATTCACAGATTTAATATAAGCACAAACAATACAACCTGTGAATCTGTGGCAGTATTTTCTTTATTACACTACACTTCGCTGCCAATTTATGCAACCCCGTTGCGAAGCTACACGGAATTCTTTCGATTAAATTAATCAAAATGATTTCCGGATTATTTGCAATCAGAGATATTAAATTACAGGCCGCTCCGCTGGAGCTCAATAACTGAACGATAATCTAATGCTACAAACAGGCCGTTCCTATGGAGCTCCTGCCTGGACATTAGTAGAACATATCCATTTATTTATTCCGAGCTCCGAGGAGCTCTTGCTTTTAACATTGAGACAATTACTGATCATTTGTTATCTCCGTTTTCAAAAAATTGATAACTTGCACTACAAACCTAAAACTCACTTGCATGAAAAAGTTCTTCTTCATCCCGGCCTTAGTCTTTCTATTTTCTTTAATCTCATTCAACAGTAATTCCCAGGCACCTCAATCTGTCCCTTACCAGGCAGTAGCACGAAACAGCAGCGGCAATCTCATCCAGAACCAAACTGTTTCAATCCGCTTTACGATACATTCCGGCAGTGCAGCGGGAACCATTGTGTACCAGGAAACACAACCTGCGACTACCAGTTCACTTGGATTGTTCAGCGTGAATATCGGGCAAGGCATTCCCATCAGTACATACGGTCCGTTCTCCGGAATCGATTGGGGAAGCGCTCCAAAATTCACACAGGTGGAAATTGACATCACAGGTGGTACAAGCTATATGGACATGGGTACTCAACAGATGCTGAGCGTGCCTTATGCACTGTATGCGGAAACTTCAGGGCATGCTGTGGGATCAGTAACATATATGGGTACATGGGATGCCTCTGCAAACTCACCTACACTGCTGAGCAATTCAGGTACAAAAGGATTTTATTATGTAGTCATCAATGCCGGTGTCCACGATCTCAATGGAATTACAGAATGGGGTGTTGGTGACTGGGCTATTTATAATGGAACTATTTGGCAAAAGGTGGACAACTCCAGTTCAGTATCAGATGCGGAATCAGTTACCTTTACTCCTGCCGGAAATATTTCTTCGACGAATGTTCAGGATGCGCTTGCAGAAGTAGATGGCCAGTTTGCAGACCTGATAGATTCATACATCCACCAGACAGAAGACGGGTTGACTATTTATCTTCCGCCCGGTGGTCCAAGCAAACGGCTGGGCATCGGTGATACACTACCGGCTGCTCCGCTTGGAATTAAAGGTGAAACAGGCGGCGACGACCGGATGATCAGTTTCAAAAGCAATGATGCATTGCAGAAATGGAACATCAACCTCAACCCGACAAGTTCAAATGTAGCGGGCTTTAGCATTGATGATGCGAGCAGCGGATTATCTTCAAGCCGATTATTCATTGATCATGCCGGCCAGGGAAATGTAGGGATCGGCACGGTTGCTCCGATTGAAAAACTGTCGGTTTCCGGCAACGCAGACAATGCCTCTGCTTCAATGAGCATTGTAAACACTGCCTCAGCGCATAACGGCTGGCTGATGGCCCATGCAGATGATAACCTGGTTGCTGAACGCAATGGAGCATTTTCCATTACAGAAAAAAGCGCGACCACATTGAATGAAAGAATTACAGTTCTACCGACTGCAAATGTGGGGATAAATGAAACAATGCCTTATGCCACACTTCATGTCACGCGCCCTGCTTCTGATCCAATGGAACAGGTTGCACTTGTTGAAAATACAGGCATAATTGTACTTGGACCAATAGATGATAAAAACCTGGCATTCGACAGTCACCAGATCCAGGCAAGAACGGGTAGTTATGTTGGCGGAGGGTCCACGCTTGCTTTTACTGCTACAGAACTAAATCTTCAACCCCTCGGAGGCAATATTATTATTCACAGTGCCATGGCTCCTGAACAAAAGGTAACAATAACAGGTGATGGAATGGTAGGCCTGGGAAAGAATCCTGTTGAGAGATTAGATGTGAACGGCGCCATCACGCTCGGTGATGCAGCAGGTACAACCCCCGCAAACGGTACCATCAGGTGGAGCGGAACCGATTTTGAAGGAAGAAAAGCCGGAACATGGGTTTCAATGACTTCGGGATCTTTGACAGATGGATTTGTTTCCGGAGGAACAGATGTGATTTATTACGAACCTGCCTCGGGTAATCCAAAAGTAGGTATCGGTCTGAGTACCCCATTGGCTGCATTGCATGTAGAAGAAAATGCTGCCGTTACATCTGATGTAGTTACAACGAAAATTGAATCGAAGAGTACAAACTCAGGCACTACCGATAATACCCGCGTCGGACTGGAGATTGTAAACAGCCTATCATGGAGTAGCAATGCATTGTCAAAAGACGTCGGCCTATATATTAAACAAGTGAGTGGACAGTCGAACCATGAATCTAATCTTGCAGCAGTATTCAACGGCAACACCGTAATTGGTGACCTGGTTTCAGGAAACACAATTGTTGGAGCAGGTGGACGCAATGTGCTTGTCATTCAAAACGGAGATGTACCAACATCGCAGGCGGGCAGTTCTTTGTTATCAAACGGAGGAATCCAGATCTATTCCCACACAGATGCTTTAGGAACCTCGGTTTTCACTCTGATGAACGGCGATGGCACTATAATCCAGCTTTACCGTGCCCCTGCCCTATCCACTTCCGATAATTCAGTGATAAGCACAACAAGTTACGGTGCTACGGAAGCCACCGTTATAAATAACCTGCGCACACGACTCAATGAACTGGAATCAAAACTTCAGGCGATAGGACTGTTACAGTAAACTGATCACTAAAGGTTATGAAAAACAGTACATGCATATTCATCTTTGTGCTCACCTGTCTATTCACAGGGGTACATGCACAAACGCTCTCACCAAAAGTAATCCCCACAAACGGGGGAACTTCGGATGCAGGAGGTGTTTCCCTTTCTTTCACCTTTGGGGAAACATTCAATACTTCGCTCATTAATGGAAGTACTATCCTGACACAAGGTGAACAGCAACCGGAAATTGACCTTGTTACAGGCACAGCATCAGCATCCGTATTTTGCTCAGGCAATTCTTTTACACTGAACTATACTGCAACGGGATTATACGGCGTCGGAAATATTTTCACTGCACAACTCAGCAATGCAGCAGGAAGTTTTGCTTCCCCGGTAAGTATTGGTTCAACAGGCAGCACAACAAGCGGTACAATTAATTGCGTGATCCCTCCGACTACTCCGGCAGGAAATAATTACCTCGTACGTGTGGTCAGCAGCCTTCCTGAGTTTATTGGAAAAATAAGTACAACCATTCTGACCATCAGCAATGCCCCCCCTGCGGGAACAGTACACATTGCATCGGCTCCTTCGGCAGGATGTGTAGGAAGTACCGACCAGGTTTCAGTGAACCCGGTTCCGGGAGCAACATTTTACAACTGGAGCAGCAACCAAAACGGAATTTTATTTAACGGAAATCCTTCACCCTACCAGTCTTCATCACCTGTTGTTACGATCAGTTACTCATCCCTTCCACAGGCAGGAGCATCAGGATGGAGCGTTTGCACATTTGCGGGAAATGCATGTGGCAACAGCAACACCATCTGCACCTGGATCCGTTCCGTAGTTTCAAGTCCGTCATCTATTACAGGTTCAGTAATCAATTGTCCGGGAACTACAGCAATTCCATATTCAACTTCGACTGTTGCAGGGGCTTCGAATTATATCTGGACAGGTTCTGCAGGAATTACTATTAATGGCAGCGGACAAAACATCACCGTTGACTTCTCCACGGCTTTCAATTCAGGAACATTATGTGTGCATGCCCAAACAAGCTGCGGGTACAATAGTCAGAATCGGTGCATCACCATTTCAAAAACTACGGCAGTTCCCGGAATCATCACGGGCGCAAGCTATGTATGTCCAAACGGTACCTCGGCATACTCCGTGGCTGCAGTAACCGGTTCAGTCTCCTATAACTGGACATGCAGTGTACCCGGGTCAGTACTAACTCCGGCAGGAAATAATTGTTCCGTATTATTTCCTGCGAATATTCCTGCGGGTTCCACAGTCAGTGTATCAGCACTCAGTTCCTGCGGAAATGCAAGTACGGTGCGCAGCAAAGGCATTGCATCGGGATTGCCGAATACACCGGGAAATATCAGTGGACTTATTTCGGGGCAGTGCGGACAAAGCGGTGTCTCCTATTCCGTGAGTCCTGTAAACCTTGCTACGGGTTACCTTTGGACTGTATCGGGCGGTGCAACTATCAACGGACCGAATAACCTGAGCGGTGTTTCGATAGATTTTCCTGCAAGTTTCACTACTGCAACCATAACAGTGCATGCTACGAATAGTTGCGGTACCGGCTATGCAAGAAGTTTAACAGCGTCAGGTTCACCATCCATGCCACCCGCTATCACCGGAAATGTTACTGCATGCAATGGTTCGTTTGAATCATACAGCACAGCAGGATCAGCCGGAGCCGCCTCTTATACCTGGACTGTTCCGGCAGGAGCAAGCATTATCGGTCCTGCAACAGGTTCATCCATATTGGTTCATTGGGGTTCATCCGGCGGAAACATAACGGTGAAGGCAGAAAACAACTGCGGCATTTCTGCACAGCGGGTACTTGCCATCGCTATTACCTGCAGGCAATCACAAATTGAAACCGGAAATGTTGCCTTCAATGCAGAAGTATATCCAAATCCTGCAACAGGTAAAATATACCTGAGCTTCCTTTCAGCATCAACAGACGATTTCCATTTTGAAATCACCAATGCACTCGGGCAAACCATGATTTCGAAAAGTGATGTTGCTGCGACCGGAATAAATATTTCAGAAATAGATGTTACCGGACTTTCCAAAGGGATTTACAATTTTGTCCTCATGGACAAGAACAGAACGGAGCGTAAGAGGTTTGTTATTGAATCGCACAAATAGTTTTAACCATTTTAAACCAAAACCATCACCAATGAAAAAACTACTTAAAATTCTCGGCATCGTGCTCGGCATCGCAGTACTGGCGGTCATCGTATTTGTTATTTATGTTTCTGTGCGCGGAACAGGCAGTCATGAAGTGAATGTGCCTGCTATTCCTAATGTAGAGGTAACTCCCGCCCGCATTGAGCGCGGAGAGCGGATCGCAACCATGCTGTGCAACAGTTGTCATCTGAATCCGGAAACAGGAAAATTGACAGGGTTATACATGAAAGAGGTTCCACAATTTGGAAAAATCTACGCGAAAAATATTACAAAAGACGCCGAAATTGGAATCGGTAAGTGGAGTGATGCTGAAATTATTTATTTCATCCGTACAGGTATCAATCCGAAGAACGGGAAATTCATTCCTCCGTATATGCCGAAGTTGTTGCATATTTCTGACGAGGATCTTCTGTCAATTGTTGCTTACCTGCGTTCTGATCACCCAACGGTACAGGCTGATAAAACAGAATTGCCTGAGTCGGAGCCATCATTCCTTTCCAAGTTTTTATCCCTTGTTGCTTTTCATCCTTATGAATATCCGAAGCACGAAATTCCTGATCCCGATACTTCCAATCAACTTGAATGGGGGAAATATTTAACATTATATCAGATTGAATGCTTCGCATGTCATTCGAAAGATTTCAAAACAATGAATGTTGAAACCCCTGAATTGTCCGAAGGATTTTTTGGAGGGGGAAATGAGATGGCTGATGCAGAAGGTAAACCAATTAAAACCCTAAACATAACTCCGGATGAAGAAACAGGTATTGGAAAATGGACTGAAGAAGAATTTGTAAAAGCATTGAAATCCGGAATTGTTCCGAATGGTTCGGCGCTTCGATATCCTATGATGCCATATTTAACGCTGACAGACGAAGAGGCGAAAGCTATATATGCATATTTGCGAACAGTTCCGAAGATCAGTAATACGGTGGACAGGGGGCTTTGACAAACACACCGGGAAGCACAATAATTGAATAATCAAGTCGCATTGTTGCAGATCATTTCTCGAAAGAATTTCTTGCGTTGTGAATGAAAGTAAATTGCCGCATTACCTGTCACTATTTTTTGTTTTTGAATACCACGTAGCTTGCTGCGCGGTCATCCACTAAAGAAGCCGTTCTGAATTTTCAGGACGGCTTTTTTTATTTCGGGTGGATGATGGGGCTCGAACCCACGACCCTCAGAATCACAATCTGATGCTCTAACCAACTGAGCTACAACCACCATATAGTTCCGGGAATTTCGGAACGGGTCGCAAAAATATTCAATAATTCAGTTTGGGCAAGCAGAATATTAAACTTTCACAGCAAACATCTCTTTCAGCTTCTCAACGGCATAATTTACCTCTTCAACTGTTGAATATTTGCTGAATGAAAAACGCACGGACGGTCGGTCTGGATTTACTTTCAGGGCTGTCAGCACATGAGAACCTACGTCACTTCCGCTGCTACAGGCACTGCCTCCACTTGCTGCAACCCCGTTAATATCAAGGTTCATTAAAAGCATCTCAGCCATTTGGGTAGGGGGAAATGAAACATTCAAAACAGTATAAAGCGCATTGCCCAGAGTGTCTCCATTGAATTCCACTCCGGGAATAGCTTCTTTAAGCTTTGCTGCCATGTGATCTTTTAATCCCTGAATATGCATCCTGTGCTCATCAAGGTGTTCATAGCACAATTCCAATGCACGCGCCAGGCCAACAATTCCATAAATATTTTCTGTCCCGCCACGCATATTGCGTTCCTGAGCTCCACCATATATAAACGGATGGATTTTTATTTTGCTGTTGATATAAAGGAAGCCAATTCCCTTGGGTCCATGGAATTTATGTGCTGCACAAGTGATAAAATGAACCTTTATGTCCTGTAGATTGAAAGGATAATGCCCCATTGATTGCACTGTATCGCTGTGAAAAATGGCATTGTATTTCGCGCACAACTCCCCCACTTCTTTCAACGGCAACAAGTTTCCCAATTCATTGTTGGCATGCATTAAGGAAACGAAAGACCGATCGTTCGCAGCAAGTAATTTTTCAAGGTGATCAAGTTTTACCCTTCCTTTTTCATCCACTTCAACCAGACTGAGTTTTATGATGCCGGCTTTTGCCTGCGCTTCAAGAGTATGCAACACGGCATGGTGTTCAATAGGAGATGAGATGGCATGTTTTATACCCAAGTCACGGATGCTACAACTGATGGCAGTATTATTTGCCTCTGTACCTCCGCTGGTGAAGAAAATTTCAGAAGGTGAAGCATTGATCAGTTTAGCAACGGACTTTCTGGATTGTTCAATAACGGCCCGTGTCTCCCGCCCGAATGAATGGATCGAACTTGGATTACCAAAACCCTTTTCCAAAACAGGGATCATTGCTTTCAATACATCCGGATCAAGCGGCGTGGTTGCAGCGTTGTCGAGGTAAACTCTCATTATTATTTATTTATGGTCTCTGCAATCAGATCCTTGATATCAGAAATAATTTTTTCTGCAAGGTTTTTCGCAGTGGTTTGAGACTGGCTTTCTGAATAGATGCGGATAATTGGTTCTGTATTGCTTTTACGAAGGTGAACCCATTCCCTGTCAAATTCAATTTTCACACCATCTATGGTATTGACCGGTTGCTTCTTATATTTCGTTTTTATTCCCTCAAGCACCTCATCCACATTAATCTGAGGAGTCAGTTCGATTTTATTTTTTGAAATATGGTAACTCGGATATGTAGCACGAAGCATGGAAGTGGACTTACCGAATTTTGCAAGGTGAGAAAGGAATAATGCAATACCTACAAGGGCATCCCTTCCATAATGAAGATCCGGGTAAATAATTCCCCCATTCCCTTCACCTCCAATAACTGCATGATTTGCTTTCATAGCTTCGACCACATTAACTTCACCGACCGCGGATGCGAAATATTTCCCCCCTGCTTTTTCGGTCACATCCCGCAATGCGCGCGTAGAAGAAAGATTTGAAACGGTATTTCCTTTCTTGCCAGACGGCAGGTTCCTTAGGATATAATCAGCAACGGCAACGAGCGAATATTCTTCGCCGAACATTTCTCCGTCTTCACATACCAAAGCAAGGCGGTCAACATCAGGGTCAACCACAATACCCAAATGTGCGTTTCGTTTCTTCACTTCCTTGCTGATGTCTCCAAGATGCTCAGGAAGCGGCTCCGGATTGTGCGGGAACAGTCCGTTGGGTTCGCAGTACAATTCAAAAATCGTTTCAACACCCAATGCTTTTAATAATGCAGGTACGGCGATCCCTCCTGTTGAATTGACACAATCAATGACGATCTTAAAATTTCTTGCCTTAATTGCCTTTGCATCAACAAGTGGTAACGAAAGAATTTTATCGATGTGTTTTTGAATGGCATTGGGATCAGAAACATATTTACCAAGTTTTGTGACTTCAGCAAAATTGAATGCTTCAGCATCTGCGAGTCTCAAAACCTCCTCTCCATCAGCAGCAGAAATAAACTCACCTTTACCGTTGAGCAACTTGAGTGCATTCCATTGCTTCGGGTTGTGGCTTGCAGTAATGATGATGCCCCCATCCGCTTTGTGCTCAACCACACTCATTTCAACTGTTGGTGTTGTAGATAGACCAAGATAAACGACATCAATTCCAAGACCTTTCAAGGTACCTGCAACAAGATTCTGAACCATCTCACCACTGATGCGCGCATCGCGGCCAATGATGATACTGTGCCTTTTGGGCTTCGATGATTTTTGAATAAGCCAGGTTCCGAAAGCAGCGGTAAACTTAACAATGTCGAGAGGAGATAGTCCGTCGCCGGGCTTACCCCCAATGGTCCCTCTGATGCCTGATATAGATTTAATAAGTGCCAAGTGCGGTTCAGTGTTTAGTTGCCTTTATCCGTCGCATTTGCTGAAACTTCAGCGGAGCAAAGCCGACAGCAGGTGCAAAGATAATTTTCCTGAGGAATCTTAATGAAAAAGAGATGCCAAATGCATGAAAAAAGATGCTTCAGGGTATTAATGTAGTTTAAAATCAACGAAGTATTTCATTTTCACCCATTCCTGTGAATAACTCACCTAATGCAATAGTGCTTTCGGATAAGGTTTTCTACCTTTGTAACACCAATACATTTTTCACCATATGATGGACGAAGAATTTGACGGCACTTCAGAGGACAATAATCAAATTCAAAACAGTATTCTACGTTACGAAGAAATGCTTCGGAAGCATGACGAATACTTTTTTGATGTAGATGCCTTTCTTAACATAATCGACTATTATATTGACAAAAACGACCCTGTTAAGTCATTACAGGTAGTTGAATTTGCACAGCAGCAACATAGCTACTCTGTAGAGTTTTTACTTCGGAAGGCCCAGTTGCTGGCTATGGTTGAAAAATATAATGAGGCGTTAATGATATTGGAAGATGCAGAGAAAATAACGCCTACCGATCCTGACATTTTCATGATCCGCGGAAGTATCTACAGTCAGCAAAAAAAATATTCTCTTGCCATTGAAAATTTCAATAAAGCAATTCCCCTGTCTGAACAACTGGACCTACTTTACCTGAATATTGCTTATGTATATGAAAGCTGGGGGGATTATGCAAAGGCAATTGATAACCTTAAACTTTGCCTGGCCGACAATCAGGAAAATGAAATTGCACTTTACGAACTTGCTTTCTGTTTTGAAGTTACCGAACGTTATGATGACAGCGTTGCTTTTTACAAGCAGTTTATTGACCGTGCGCCATATTCTTACCCTGCCTGGTATAATCTTGGCAATGTTTATAACAGGAAAGGCGAATACGAAGAAGCATTGATTGCCTATGACTATTGCCTCCTGATCAAAGATGATTTTTCGTCTGCCTTCTTCAATAAAGGAAATACACTTGCCAACCTTGGCAGATATGCAGAGGCAATAGAGAATTATAAAAAAACATTTGAGTTCGAAGCCCCTGATGCCATCTCCTATTACAACATTGGCGAGTGTTATGAGCAACTTGAACAGGCCAACCGCGCACGGGAGTATTACAAGAAAGCTACAAAGCTTGATCCAAATCTTGCTGAGGCATGGCTGGGAATCGGTATTACATTACAGAATGATGAACGATGGTTTGAAGCGACACATTATATCAAGAAGGCCATCGAATTGAATAAGGAAACGGCGGAGTTTTGGTTTGCTCTTGGCGATGCAGAATATCATTTGGAAAATCTGGTCGCTGCTGAAAATGCCTATCAGAAAGTGATTGATCTTGAACCTGAAAATGAAGAGATCTGGCTTGAATATTCCCATTTGCTGATGGTCGATAACCGTCCTGATGAAGCCATCCATCTTCTTGAATTAGGTATGGTGAAGCATCCCGATAATGCTGAATTAATATACCGGGCTGCTTGCTATCATTACAAAACAGGCCGTATTGCAGAATCATACAGGTTGCTGTCAGAGGCCCTTGAAAAAAACTGGCGACTCTCCCATCTGATTTTTGAATACGTACCCACCATGGAGAACGACAAATTCGTTCTTGAACTCATAGCCACATATATCAAGCGCAAATGAACTTTTCCTTAAAGAATATTCCCAA
>CAYHHK010000103.1:0-14379 GCA_964356415.1 uncultured Flavobacteriales bacterium | reverse complement strand
GGACATTTGAAAAAATTGTGGTGTAAATATATAAATATTTTCTCCACAAATATGATGGTATTTTTTTGTGGACGTAGGATCATCACATACCTATTACCATTGCATCGTCAATGATACTTTCTGACGAAACCTAGAAATACTTCTCAGGAAATATTGGCATTTATCATAAACGGTATAAATCATTCTTAAAGAAGCTTACAATGAAAAACATAAACATCATTCTGGTTTTCCTTTTACTAAATTCTCAATTCCTTATCGCACAATCCCAAAATAGAACATGGACAGTGGCAGCTCAATTTGACGACAACCTGATTAAATTCAATCCTGCGCCTGTTGTTAACGGCTTACTTTGTCCGAATGGTTCATTTTTGTCTGAAAGTATTAATTCAATTCAGGATGCCAATGGCAATTTATTGTTTTATATTCATGATGGAGCTGTATTTGATAAGAACTCATTGCTGATAGATCAAATTATTAGCCCTTTTTTCCCTGGTGGTGGCCCTACTTTAGGCTACCCTGAGACAGGAATTATTCCTGTTCCGGGCAATTGCAATCAATATTATATACTGGGTGGTGGAATTACTCAGCTGACCTTTATTGATGAACATCCTGTGCCGGTATATGTAATTCTCGATATGAGCTTGCCAAATCCCAATTTCCCCGGAGGAGGTTATTCTCAATTCGGTGCCTTTATTGGAGGAGCTACAGCAACCGTGCTGTCGAATTACCCGAATACAAGCCAACATGTAAATACATTGCAACTTGCTGTTTCAAAATTGAGATCGAATACAAATTACACCAAACGATTTGTTTTTATCAGTGAGAACAGTAACCTTTACAGATATGATTTTTCTGCATCAGGATTTTCCAATTTTACTAATTTAGGATCACTTCCTTTTGGCAACAATTCGAATCATTTAAAAACAGAAATGGAATTGGTAGATAATCCTTCCGGAGGTTACCGTCTTGCAGTGCCCGCATTCGCAAGTGGATTGGCTGTGAATATTTTTGATTTAGATGCTGCAGGAAATATTATAACTTCATCCTTTGTAAGCATTCCTGTTGCAACGGAAATGAAGGGAATTGAATTTTCGCCTAACGCTCAATATTTATACTTCACTTGTAACGCAAGCCCTTTTATTGGTTATATTGATCTTAACGCCGGAGTGCCTGCTCCTGTAACTCTGGGAGTCGCAAATGCCACTGATTTTAAGGACTCTGAAATTGAAATAGCTTACGATAATAAAATGTATTTTGCTTCTGATACCCGGTTTGCATCGCTTTCGAATACAAATAATCCAAACTCTGCTAACTGGACTGACCCGGCAACTCCTTCTTTAAACTTCGGTCTCATTTCTTCCTCGACTTACTTCTGTAAAATTCTTGGCGACCAGATTGACGGTGAAGATTACAGCTACCAGCTTCATGAAAGCATCGCTCCAGGCTCCCAGGCATTCTGCGAGTCCAATATAAATTCAACCACCATCAACGGACCTCTAGGTTATAGCGCGTATCATTGGTTTCAATCGGCTACCAATGGTTACAGTGGTACGCAAATTTTTGGAGGTCAAAACTTAATTATAAATGCCTCAAACCAACCGGGACCATATCCTTCTACTTATTACTATTATCTTGAATTTGAAAACAGCAACGGTTGCAGAGGCAGGACAAATGTTGTTTCTGTAACTATAAATCCAAGCCCTGTGGCTTCTATTACAGTGAATCCGGGTAATAATATTTGTGCAGGCTCAACAACTATTCTTAATGCTGGATCTTGTGGAGGTTGCGGCTATGTCTGGCATGACCAAAATGGAGTAATTGCCGGTGCAACATCTTCAACTTACACAACAGGAAATGCAGGGAGCTATTATGTAATAATAACCAATGCATACGGATGCCCTGCTCAGTCCAATACCCAGGTGATAACAGTTATTCCGGGTTGTTGTACTGTGGCCGGTGCTACCACCCTCAACAACCATGTAGTACCAACCGGTACTACAGAAAATTATTCCGGCAACATTGTAATAAACGGTACCTTTAACATGAATTTTGGTTCAACTGTCAACTTTAATCCCGGTTGCATAGTAACACTTAGCGCAAACGCAAAAATAAATGTTATGGCAGCTACACTGAACATAGATCATGCAACCTTGAAAGCGTGCTATTACATGTGGGACGGTATCTACCTTAATAACGTTGGATTTATTCTTCCTCACCTGAACATTTCCAACACTTCTTCCATCAGCGATGCTGTTTATGCTGTACATTCAGATAATGCTGCAGATATTCATGTAAGCAATTCAACTTTTGACAGAAATTATGTTGCACTTCATTTGTACACTGCTGATTATTCAGCTTGCAATATCAGCTTCAATACATTTTCTTGCTCATCGGCATTGAATCCAACTACTTCCCCGGCACCTCCGGTTGGTGGCGGGTTTACTTATGCACATGCAGATATTTCAACTATTACCAATTCGCTCATATTTGACCACAATAATTTTCTAAATGGCGATTATGGAATTTACAGTTTTAAAAGCACTGTGGTGGTTTCTCCCGCCAATTCATTCACTGAGCATCGTATGGCCGGAATACGATGTATAAAATCAATCTTAACCGTAAACGACAAGAATAATTTTGTACGCTGCCCTGCCGGAATCAATGCAACTGATTTCAGTAACATTTCTGTTTTTGACAACAATGATTTTATTGAGTGCAATGCCGGGATATACTGTAATAACTATGTAGAAACGTATGTTGATGACAATACCTTCCGGAGAAACTGGATTGGAGTTTACCTCTTTTCTTCCTTACAAACGATTACTGTAACGCATAACCGCATTTATGATCCCAAAGCCGCCGCGATCTATAGTGGCTTTAATACTGGATCAGACCAGATAATTTCCTTCAACCATATCAGGGCTGATGCCTTGCCAATAACACCAAATGGAACGTATGGAATTTATCTTGCAAGCAATCAAAATAACCAGCGCACCATTTACGTAGAAGAAAATGTGATTGAAAACTATGGGTTTGGTATCTGGTGCTCAATGAATGATTACCCTTACCTGCACCTGAACACGATTGTGCTACCGCCAAATGATGGAACTGCTCCGATACCTTACCGAGGCATCCTCTGCAGAGGAGGCAAAGGGTATTCTCTCGTAAGAAACGATGTAACCGGCGATGATGAACTCGACCCAACAATTGCAGGTATACACATTTTTAATTGCGACAAAGTGGATGAATTTTGCAATAATGTACATACCTTAGGAAACGGCTTGCTTTGGGAAGGCGCAAATTTAGGGCCCAATGTCTATGGAAATGATATGAGCGATTGCGACAATGATTTATATCTTCTTAACTACCCTCTGGGGCTTGGTACACAGGGTGTAGTGCCGGGCGGTGCTTGGTTTCCTCTAGGCATTCCTTCTGATAATAAATGGAATGGCAATGCAACCAATCAAACAATGGGGGATGCTTCAAACAAACCAAGTGTTTTTGGCTATACAAATTTTATTAATCGCACTGCTCCACCATTTTACAATCCGACCTTGAATTTTCATATAAACCTCCCTTCTGCCAATTGCACGTTTACCAACTATAATTTTTCTACAGTTAGCGATATTTGCGATTACGTGCCAGATGTAAGAGCCGCAAGGGATGATAAAGCGGAGGCGCTTCGCATAGCAGCAGATAACAACAGTGATTCCGATTACGAAGCTTTGAACTGGCTTTCCAAAAAATATTTGTACGAACTACTAAATGATAAGCCGGAAATGCTTACTGATACCGTTCTTCAAAACGAACAGGACTCATTGGAACAAACACCGATAAAAGATTTCAGCGAGTTGGCTGATACCATTATTGTTAGTGAGGACACCATGCAGACATTAGCAGCAGACACCGCCTTACAGGCAGGCATTGATTCACTCAAAGAAATTAACGCTGATGAAATGGGCGCAGCAAACAATGCAATAGCAGCCCAAATTACGGCCGAGCAAAACTTGAAAGATGTAACCGGAGTTTATCTAATCACCATAGCAGTTGGGCTAAATCAGTTAGATGCCATGCAACGTTTCACTCTTGAGTACATTGCATCGCAATGTCCTTACACAGGAGGCAATGCAGTGTTCACGGCACAAAATATTCTTGCCGCTGTTGATACTGTATTTATTGATTATAGCCACAACTGCGATGGAATTACTTTCAGAAAAGCGAAGATGGAAGACAAAGAAGTAAAATATCAAACCCATATTTACCCTAATCCTTCAAGCGGAAATTTAAATTGTGACTACGCAATTGGAAATGAAGAAAGTGGTATTTTAATACTGCGGGACGTATCGGGCAGAATAGTTAAAGATATTGAACTAACAGGAGGCAATCACTCAATTGATGTTGCGATGGATGCTTTTGAAGGTGGAGTATATTCCTGTGAGATTTATTCCAACGGCAGCCAAATTTTTCGCGACAAAATAATTTTCATAAAGTAGCTTGAGGCAACCTCCAAGGAATTCCCCTTGGAGGTTGCATTTTACCTTTCAATGAAGCGGAAACTTGTCATAATATTTTGTATTCTTTGTTTAAAACTGAATGCACAGCAGTTTTTAAACGGAAGTTTTGAATTCAATCATTTGAGAGATTGTGATTCACTTACGTCCTCAAATGCAGTTTACAACTCCCTTGTTGACAGTGTAACCGGAATAGGAATCTTACAATATTTAGACCTATTTACAGATTCTTGCAGTTTAACTACTGCTCTCACTGCAGAAGATGGACACGATTTCTCCTCTCTGGAAACTGGTGTAGCAGATACTAATTCCACTGCAATCTCTTTATGGCTTTCTCAATCACTGCTTGCCTCTAATACATATATCATTTCTTTTTATGATCGATCATTTAAGGATATCAGTCCTTATTATCCCATCAATATTTTAATCGGTTATTCAGATAATGATAGCACAATAGGTACACAAGTTTATACAAGCCCTCTTGCAGATACTGTATGGACCAAACGATTTGTGTTTATAACACCCACTTACGATGCACAATACATTACAGCTATGGGTTTGCCTGGTTCCCTTGAACGCTTCATTGTTATAGACAACTTCTCCTTCGACACCACCGGCTTGTACCTTGCAATAGAAAAAGAACAACCAATTAGTTTTTCTGTTTACCCCAACCCCTGCAAAGAAGAACTGCATGTACAACTGCAAGGGTACGTGGCAAAAGCAAGAGAAATAAAAATTTACAGTGTACTTGGAGATGTAGTTTTATCAAAAAAAATAATTGGCACTGTAAATACAAGTGAAGTAGTTTTGGATGTGCATGAGTTAAGCAGCGGGGTTTACTTTGCGGTGCTGGAGAGTGAGGGGGGGAGGGTGGTTAGGAAAATAATAAAGGAGTGAAGTGTAGGGTCAGAAACGTTTCGCTGCACATTTTCATATTTGCACATCTCTATTCAACGTATCTTTGGCGCAATGTCGTCAGATTACCCCTCATTTTCCGGATTCAAACTCAACAAGCAATTGCTCAACGCCATTGCCGACGCCGGGTTTGAGCACCCCACAGCAATACAACAAAAAGCCATTCCGCAGATCCTTGCAGGGGTTGACCTGTTGGGTATTGCCCAGACGGGTACCGGAAAGACAGCTGCATACCTGCTACCTGTGCTGATGAAAATCAAGTTTGCCCAGGGAAATTCTCCAAGAGCTCTCATCATCGTTCCAACAAGGGAACTGGCAACGCAGGTGCTCGAACACATGAATACGCTGGGAAAATATACGGACTTGCGGATGGCAGCGGTATATGGCGGTGTAGGGATCAAACCGCAAATTGACCAGATCGTAAAAGGTGTGGATATCCTCGTGGCAACTCCAGGCCGGATGATGGACCTTTATTCGGCAGGACACCTTGTGCTGAAGAAAATCCAGATGCTGATACTCGATGAAGCAGAACGTTTGCTCGACATGGGATTCAAAAGGCAAATAGATAAGATTCTCGGAATTGTTCCGATGAAAAAGCAAAACCTTCTTTTCTCTGCAACCATGAGCGACAGGATACAGTTACTCACTGATAGTTTTCTCGACAGACCTGTGGTGATCCGGATTGAACCAGAAAGGCGGACAGCCAAATCTGTTTCTCAGGTATTGTATCATGTTCCAAACCTGAAAACAAAAACAAATCTCTTGTTGCATTTGCTTACCGATGAAGCATTTCGCAAGACAATTATTTTTTGCAAAACAAAAGCGACGGCTGCCAACATCGGCAAGTACATGGAAAGAAAATTTGGTGAGCAGCAGGTGCGCATCATTCATGGTAACAAAGACCAGAATACCCGCATGAATGCAGTGAAGGCATTTCATGCCGGAGAAATAAGATTTTTAGTTGCCACGGATGTGGCCGCGCGAGGACTTGATATTCTGGAGGTGAGCCACGTGATTAACTTTGATGTCCCGCTGGTGTATGAAGATTATATCCATCGCATTGGCAGAACCGGACGTGCTTTTCAAACCGGAGATTCCGTCACATTCTGTTCTCCGAACGATGAATACCATCTGAAAAAAATTCAGAAGCTGATTGGTCAGAAAATTCCTGTGATGGAAATTCCCGCTGAAGTTGAGATCGCCGAAACACCAAATGAAGAAAATCAATTGATGCTGCGTGAAATCGATGGCCAGCGGAAAAAGGATGACCCGGAGTTCATGGGCGCGTTTCAGGATAAGAAAGGGAGGAAGCCGGAACCGTTTCTGTCACAGAGGAGAAAAAGGAAATAGAAGTGCTAAAGTTTTTGAACAATTGTAGATTCTAAAATTGCCCGCATTCTTTCTAACACTCAGGTTAAAATAAACACCATCAAGTGATACTTGGAGACAGCAATATAAATGTTGGTATCGGAATTCCAGGAGACAATAATGGCACATTACCTCAAAGAGGCCAAGGCAACAAGCTTGAAATAAATGCGGATCCGAATTCCTTTAATTATACCGGATTGAATGGAAGTGGATTGCGTTCTCATTGCGCTTTGTATTATTTTCCAGTTGCAAAAAATAGTTACTTACATTTACATACTCAACGAAAATGATCTAAGCTATGAATTACGCTACAAATTACCTTGCAAAAAAAATATCTCTTTTATTATCCGTTACGTTATTAGTAAATATATCAATTGTGAAAGGGCAATTTACATATGAGTATACTTATACTATTCCTCAGGGAGGGGCGGCTGTATTTTTAACTAATCTTGGAAATGAGAATTACAAATATGTGATGCTTGATTATTTTGGCAATCAATTTAGCTTGTTTAACTTGGATCACTCTCCTTTTATCGTAAACATCCCGCTTCCATTACCAAGTGATTCATTTGCTCTTTATCAAGTAGGATATATTACAACAACCTTATTTGATTGCGATTCTGCTAATGTCGAATACGCTCTAATGACTCAAAGTCCTAGCAATTCGGAGAAGTTTATGGTATACAGGACAGACGGAACTCAGGTATTTTCAAGAGACAGTGTTACAGTTCAATATTGTTTTGGGTGCAATGTTGGAAGTGTAGAATTTTCCGGTATTGTAAATACTCCGAGTGGTACAAAACTCTTCCTTCAAAATCAGAACAGGGAGATTTTTATTTATGGGCTTTGCGGAATTTTGCCTATAGAAATAAAGGAAGTAAATCAATCTGGTTCCTATGTTCAAGTGTTTCCAAATCCAACAATTAATCAAATCAATTTCGAAGTCACGCCACCGAATAATTATGAAGTTTTTGAGTTGACAATTTTTGATGGAGCATTTCGAACAATCAAAACAATAACAGTAACCCGAACAAGTTTAAAAATCAATCTTCTTGATGAATCTCTTTTTTCAGGAAGTTATTTTTATTCTCTTCACAATAAGAATAAGGTATTTCAGACAGGACAATTTTTTTTAACCAAATAAATTGATAAAAATCTATTGCAATGAGAAATCAACTAAAAATGGCATTAATAACCTTAGAGGTTATTTTCAGCGCACAATTTAATTCAACCTTCGGTCAGGTAACAACAGGTACCAATGCAATATCCGCAGGTCAATATGTGGGGAGTAGCACTTCCGTGGATGTAGATAATGTGGCTCAACAAAACCAAAATATTAATTTTTATACAAATGGAGGAACCACCTATCCATGGGCAAATCAACGTATGACAATCCTAAATACTGGTAATGTCGGCATCGGTACATCTGGACCTTCTGAGCTACTTCAAGTACTTGGAGGAAATATTGATGTAAATACAAGTACAAATAGTTACATGATTCATCAGGATCCGGTTCTTTGGCACAATGGAAACGTTACCAATATTTTTGTAGGAGTAGATGCCGGATCAGGTGGAGGAGGTTCCTCTAATACCCTTGTTGGTAATGCTGCTGGTTATACCAACTCAGCAACCGGTGGAAATACGTTTATTGGTAGTTATTCTGGTTACAATCAAACTGGGGGTGGGGAAAATACATTTATTGGTTCGAATGCCGGTTTAACCAATGTTGATGGAAATCTAAATTGTTACCTGGGAGGAGCATCAGGTTACTATAATGAGCATGGCACTAGTAATACATTAATGGGATATAATTCCGGTTGGAAAAATTTGGCAGATAAAAATTCGTGTTTTGGTGTTCAATCCGGCTACAATATTGTTGGTGTTGCCTCAGCAGTTGGCACTCCAACAGGTACGCAAAATAGTTATTTTGGATTCTTATCCGGTCCGGACAATGTTGACGGTTCATTTAATGCTTCAATAGGTGATTACTCAGGTATAGGTAGCTTATTGGATTCAAATACATTTTTAGGTTCGCACACCGGAGTAGTTACCGGATTGGAGTTTAGCGCTACAGCAGTCGGAGCAAATGCAATTGTTCCTCAACACCATCAAATGATACTTGGAGACAACAATATTAATGTTGGTATCGGACTTTCAGGAGATAACAATGTCGGATTGCCTCAAAGAGGTCCGGGTAACAAACTTGAAATAAATGCAGATCAAAATTCATTTGAGTATTCTGGATTAGGCTTAAGTGGATTGCGTTTTCGGCAACTGACAGATGCAATTACTCCGGGGACTAATACCGCAAGGGGAGTTTTATCAGTTGACGGAGTTGGCGATGTGGTTTTGGTCTATGAAAGGTTTGCAGGAGCCAATAACGGTACCTCCTTAGATGCAGCAACAGGTACAACGGTTCAACTCGGGCAAGATGCTATTGGAGGTTTGGGTGCAGACTTGTTGAATGACAGGGATGTGCCGATGAGTAATTTTGATTTGTACTTCACCGATGCTACGAGTAATCTTGATGTACTCCATAACAATATTGCAATGGGAATACTTTTCCCTAATCCCTCCACAAGCCCTGCCCGGCTTACTGTTGAAAAGGCAACTACCGTAGAAGGTGGATTGAATGACCCTATTGCAGGAGAGTTCACGGCGTGGTGTGGAGAATATAATGCATTGGGAAGAGGCATTGGTGTTTGGGGCAAGGCGCTTGAAATTGCAGGTAATACAAATTATGAATTAATGGGCGGGCGGTTTGAAGGAAAAGGTACTACAGGAAGCGGTACCTACGGCGTTTGGGCTCAGGCTGCCGGAGACAGGAATATTTGGGGAGGTAAATTTGATGCCGCAGGAAATCCCGCTACCACTGTTGGGATTGGAGTAGAAGGAAGGGCTGCAAAGGCAGCATTCAATATTGGGGTTTATGGTTTTACTCAAGCCCCCGTGCCGCCATCGCTAAATTATGCCGTGTATGGTGACTTAGGAATTGTAGGCCCCCTTCCTCCTCCATGCGTCTTTTTACCTTGTCCTCCAGTTACATTTCCTGATGCAGCAGGATATTTTAATGGCGATATGGTATCTACCACATCCTTCTTTTCCCTTTCTGATGGATCGTTCAAAACCAATGTTGAAGATATTCAAAACGCCCTCGGCATTATTAACCAATTAAATCCAAAATCATATACTTTCAGTCAAGAACTGCACCCCTCAATGCAAATGCCAACGGGAAGTCACTATGGTTTGATTTCTCAGGAAGTACAGAATATTTTACCCGGTGTTGTAAAAGATTGTATACATCCCGCCCGCTACGATTCTGTTGGTAATGAAATCTATGCAGCAATTAATTTCAAAGCACTGAACTATACAGAGTTGATTCCATTCTTAATTGCAGGGATGAAAGAACAACAGCAAACAATAGAAGCAATGCAGGCACAAATTGCCAATCTCACTGGTAGTGGAAACCGCCACGCAAACCCAGGCGGAAATGGTGATGATGGGAACTCTAACTCCATTGATATAGAACTAAAAAACATTCGCGAGATTGTTTTGAATCAAAATTTTCCAAACCCGTTTGCGGAGTATACCACAATTACATTTGTAATTTCAGACGATGTGAAGAAAGCACAAATCTTATTTTATGATGACAAGGGAACTATACTTAAAAGTGTTGACATCAATGAAAAAGGTGAAGGACAAATAAATGTTTATGCTCCGGATCTAAGCAGCGGTATTTACAAATACACACTTATTACTGACGGCAAGCCTGTTGAAACTAAGCAGATGGTAAAATCAAATTAAACCATTTGATTGCGCTTTGTATTTTATGGTTAAGGTCATCCTGAGAGGCATTAAATATTTTTTCTTTTCGCTGCTTGTATTAATCGGCCTCTCCATCCTTTACCTGGTGTTATTTGTTAAAATCACTCCTCCAAAAATCACGGATGAGAGTGCCATCAAGTTGCAGCGCAAGACAATTTCTAAGGATTTTTATACGGTCGGAAAAAATTACCTGCGCAAAAATGAATACGGCATGTGGGAGATGTACGTGGAAGGAAAGCCGTTTGAACGTGGTGCCGTAATCGGAATTCTTGGAAAGGAATTACTCGAATACCAGGAAGACGTATTTATTTCAGAAATCAAAAAAATTATTCCCTCCGATTATTATTTACGTTTTCTCAAATACCTCGTGGCATGGTTTAACAGGGATATGGATGAATATGTTCCGAAGGAATTCCTGGAAGAGATTTATGGTGAATCACTTTCCGCTCCTGATAAATATGATTTCGTAGGACCGAAATACCAGCGCATGCTGAATTACCATGCTGCGCATGACATCGGGCATGCCTTGCAATCAAGGAACTTTGTGGTAGGTTGTACATCTTTCTCTGCATGGAATAATAAGACCGAAGACAGTTCATTGCTTGTTGCACGGAATTTTGATTTTTATGTTGGCGATGATTTTGCAAAGAATAAGATCATCCTTCTTTGTCATCCTGATAGCGGGATCGACTTCATGTCTGTTACCTGGCCGGGAATGATCGGCGCCGTTTCAGGGATGAATGACGCCGGACTGGCTGTAACGATCAATGCAGGCACTGCAGAAGCTCCGACAAAATCTGCGACACCAATTTCCATCCTTGTTCGCGAGATCCTGCAGTATGCTCACAACATTGATGAAGCAGTGAAAATTGCCTCTGCCAGAAAAACATTTGTTTCCGAGTCCATCATGGTGGCTTCTGCCAAAGACAGGAGAACTGTGATCATTGAAAAATCGCCCACAAAACAAGATGTATTTGAATCAACAGGGAACCAATTAATTTGTTCCAATCATTTTCAGAGTGATTCTTTTGCAAGCGATATGGAGAATACAAAGAATAAGATTGAAAGTACTTCTGCAGTTCGTTATGAGAGGGTGAAGAATCTGCTTACTGAATCTCCTCCACTTTCCGTTCATGCCGCTGCAGCTATCCTCCGCGACCGAAAGGGTCTTTATGAAAAAAACATCGGCGAGGGAAATGAACAGTCTATTAACCAGCTCATTGCACATCATTCCGTTATTTTCAAGCCTGAGCAAAAGCTGGCGTGGATATCGACAAATCCCTGGCAGCTGGGAGCATTCGTTTGTTATAATTTAGACAGTGCATTTGCAGGAGCCAGGCATGCGCATGGTAAAAATGAGATCTATGATAATGCAAGTAACATACCGGCAGATACATTTCTGACTTCGAAAAGGTATTATAATTTTCTTGCTTTCAGGATCATCAAAAAATACATTCAGTTTGCAGCAAAGAATAAAGATTACCTGGCCAGCGAGTCACAGATCCTTTCACTCATTCATACCAACCCTGATTATTATTATGCCTATGCTTTGGCTGGCGAATATTATCTTGCCCACGAAAATAAAAGAGAAGCGAAAAAATATTTTACAATTGCACTTTTGAAGGATCCCTCGAGTTTGAATGAGCGGAATAAAATTGAAAGTGAATTGAAAAAATGTGAATAGGATACCTTTACTTTGTTAATTATTGCTGCCCCAGCAAATAACGATTGCGCCAATTGTGATATGAATTGCTAAACGGCTATTTCGTAAATTAGTACTGCATTATTCGTGCTTCGTTGAGGTCAAAAAATATGACATTCCCAACTATAGAATACAAAACCCTTTCTGAGCAAAAGGCGCTTCAGAACAAAAAACTTTCTGGACTGCTTTCCTATGTGGAAGCAAAAAGCCCTCATTACAAGGCACTTTTCCAAAAGAAAAATATTATCCCAGGAAAAATCAAGGGTGTTGAAGACCTCAGGAATCTTCCCTTTACCGAAAAGGAAGACCTTCAGCTGCACAACGATGATTTCTTTTGTATTGACAAAGGCAGGATCATTGATTACGTAACAACTTCCGGTACCCTCGGCGAGCCAATCATTATCGGATTGACAGAGAACGATCTCAAACGACTGGAGTACAATGAATATCTCTCTCTTGTTTGTGCCAATGGGTCAGCAGATGATATTTACCAAATCATTACTACCCTCGACAGGCGCTTCATGGCAGGACTTGCCTATTACATGGGTGTTCGCAGGATGGGCGCCGGAGCAATTCGTGTTGGTTCAGGAATACCGGAACTGCAGTGGGATACGATCAGGAAAATAAAACCAACTGCATTGATCACCGTTCCGTCTTTTATGCTTCCGCTGATACGCTTTGCCAAACAACATGGTATTGATGTCAATGCTTCCGGGATTAGAAAAGCGATTTGCATTGGTGAGCCAATCCGTACACCGGATTTTTCTTACTCTGTTCTCGCTGAGAAAATTTTAAGCGAGTGGAATGTTGAACTCTATTCAACCTATGCATCCACGGAAATGCAAACAGCATTTACCGAGTGTAATGCATTCAATGGCGGGCATCATCACCCCGAATTACTGATCGTGGAAGTGCTCGATGAAAACGGAAACCAGGTAATGAATGGAGAAGCCGGTGAAGTCGTCGTTACTACACTTGGCGTAGAAGGCGTTCCACTGGTGCGATATAAAACAGGCGACGTTTGTCATTACTTTTCTGATCCATGCAAATGTGGAAGACAAACAATCCGCCTAGGTCCTGTGATCGGAAGGAAAAAACAGATGATCAAATACAAAGGAACGACACTTTATCCGCAGGCATTTTTTGACATCCTCGGAGGGTTTGATGACATCAGCAATTATGTTGTGGTTGCATCAACGAATTCAACCGGGACTGACGAAATAAAGATTCTCGCCGCCTCAAAAAAAACGGACGCGGAATTTGAAAAAGAACTTGTCGATCATATCAAAGCCAAACTCAGGGTAGCGCCCAAACTGGAATTTACTGCAAACGAAAAAATTGAGGCATTACAGAATAAAAATAGTATGGGAAGGAAGGTGATGAGGTTTGTGGATGAGCGGAAAGGATGAGGTACGAAATACGAATTTTTACGAATTTACAAATCTAATCTGCAAATTGGAAAACGTCAATACATTGAAGGCAAGAGTTATCGATGAAGAGATTGCATCGGTGATTCCTCCCTGGCAAATCCAATATTAAATTAATCCAGTTTCAACACAGCCAGAAATGCCTCTTGGGGAATTTCAACATTGCCTACCTGGCGCATGCGTTTCTTTCCTTCTTTTTGTTTTTCGAGGAGTTTACGCTTACGTGATATATCACCGCCATAACATTTTGCTGTCACATCTTTTCTCAATGCCTTTACTGTTTCGCGTGCAATGATCTTTGATCCGATACTTGCCTGGATGATGATCTCAAATTGCTGGCGGGTCATGAGTTCTTTCAGCTTCTCGCACATCTTGCGTCCGAATTCCTGCGCATGGCTGCGATGCACGAGTGCACTGAGGGCATCTACCGGTTCAGAGTTCAGCCTGATGTCAAGTTTTACGAGCTCGCTTTCGCGGTAAAGTAGTGGATGATAATCGAAGGAAGCATATCCTTTCGAAATGCTTTTCAGTTTGTCGTAAAAATCAAAAACAATTTCAGCGAGGGGCATGTCGAACTGAAGCTCTACACGGTCTGTAGTCAGGTAATGCTGGCCGATAATATTTCCACGCT
>CAYHHK010000102.1:0-14393 GCA_964356415.1 uncultured Flavobacteriales bacterium | reverse complement strand
GACAATCCCGGTGAATTGAATAAATCACGCAAAGCACGGATCAATGACGAGATTACCGCCATCAATAACCTGATGGATGAAAACCGGAAAAAGATAACTGAGCTGAACCGCAAATTGAAAAATTCAGCAGGCAAGAATGCAAACCTTGAGAAAACAATTGCCACCTTGTCTGATCAGCTGAACCAAAAAAATATGGAACTGGAATACCTGAATGCACAGCTTAACTCATTGAATGCGCAGGTCGTACAATTAGAGTCGAATGTAAGCATATTAAATGCGGAGAACAATCAGCAGTCCAAAGTTATTGAAAATGAAACAGCAGCTTTGCGTTCTGCATATTATGTAATAGGCAATTCAAAGGAACTAAGGGATGCAAATATAATTGATCGCGAAGGAGGATTATTGGGAATCGGAAAAACCTCAAAACTGAGGGCTGATTTTGACAACACCATGTTTACCCACATCGACTATACGCAATCCACTACCATTGGCGTAAATAGCAAAATGAAAATTATTACCAGCCATCCGACGGATTCTTATTCGCTTGTTAGAGAAGGAAAAGACAAAGACGTTGTTACGAACATTTCAATTTCTAATCCGGAAAAGTTTTGGAGTGCTTCAAAATATCTTGTGGTAATTAAAGATTAGTAGTTTCAGTGTGTGTTGACCCCTGTGGACTTTAAGGCCATGGGGGTTTTTTTTTATTCATTATTTATAAATCTGTGAATTGTACAAAATATCTAATTATTGTGTAACAAAGTGTGTTCGTGATTGACTTAATTTTGTCACTGTATGACATAACTATAAAAATTAATCATAATTTACTATATCAGTATTTCAGTCAAGCCCAAAATAAAATGTCCGCATCAATCAAATATTTCGTGTTCGAAAACGATGAATTTATTAAGGTTAATGAAAAAGAGTACAACAGGTGGCATAAGGAGGAATGGCCTAATTTTGAACCCCCGATGTTCTCAAAAATAATCGAAGGATTGGTTTACACTGCACAGGCCTTTTATAATGGAGATGTAACAAAGGGAAACAGGTTGAAACCATTTACAATCTATCTGATAGAGGGTAACAAGCACAAAATTCGTTACTTCAGAAAATGGATATCATTCTCTTTCCAGTATGAAAAGCTCATCAACAGACTTTCGAAAATAGAAATTCAGCATCTTCACATTTCAAATCAACGCAGAAACAAAGTATTGAGCATTGCTGCAATGGCTACAATCAGAATCTAACTCCTTTCAGAAGCCTACCCTATGGTACCTTTAGCTATCAGACTAATTAATGCCTACCTTTACGCAACAAGTCATAACAAAATTTAATGAAGCTCTTCATAAAGAATATGGTGAGTATCCGGTGCAAAATAATTGTCAGGCAGGAACTTGAAAACCTGGGGTTGCATCACTCCATTGTTGAGTTAGGTGAAGCACAGATTGAAGAAGACATTTCGAATGAAATTAAGAAGAAATTATCTATTGCCTTACTCACCTCAGGCCTTGAATTAATGGATGATAAGAAAGCTATTCTTATCGAAAAAATAAAAAACATTATTGTGGAAATGATCCATTACTCTGACGAAATTCCAAAAATCAATTTCTCCGATTTTCTCAGTAAAAAACTAAACTACGAATACAACTACCTCTCAACACTTTTTTCTGAAGTGAAAGGAACCACCATTGAACACTTTATTATTTCCCATAAAATTGAACGTGCGAAGGAGCTTTTGATCTATAATGAACTTAAGATTACTGAAATTGCATTTAAACTCCATTACAGCAGCGTAGCGCATCTTTCAAATCAGTTTAAGAAGGTGACAGGCCTTACGCCCAGCTTCTTTAAAAAAATGAGGCACAAGAGACTCAATGCTTTAGAAAACCTCTGAAACTTCCTTATTTGAATCACGCAACGTACATATTACCAGGATGCGTTAATCATGTAACATATCCGGGGAATGATGTAACGATTACCCTGTATTTAAACCGTAATTTGTAGAAAAATATTAAATCACGAGCAAACTTTATTAGTGGTAAAACCCTTATTTAAAAATAATTATGCCCAATAATATCAATACCGAACTTTAAAAAGCAAAGGTTCATATCATCATTGAAATCATTGAATACGTACCCAACGCAGTGCTAAGTAAAACAATCATTAAAAAAATAATATTCCTTATAAATTCTCCGGCAGGTATTTCATTTTGAGTACCTCATAGTCCTCAGGAAACCAGTACTTCAAAATTGCTACATAATAATTGTAGGGTTTGTGTTGCCAGGTCCACGAACTGCTTTTGTACAAATCATTTTCGAGGAAATAGCCATCTTCTCCCCTTTCATAAATCTGCATCAATGAATCATTCTGAAGAACTGAAGAATCCTTAAGAATCTTCGGGTAATCAAATTCGGAAAGTTCAATCCTGTTTTCAAGTCTGAAATAATTGATGTCTTCAACTGCCGCTGGCAATTTTACATCAGAGACATCCTTGCTAATTTTTTTATTTGCAGATTTTCCAACTGAACCCATCAGCCGGCTTAATTTACCATCGAACATTCTTACCCCGCCATCCATCAGCATCTTCTTAAAACTGAAATCATTACCGAACAGAAATGAATTTACATTATCCTTTATAAAACTGGTGTCATTGTAGTTCAGTGGAAATGACGGAATCAGGTCTTCCGGATTCACAATATTAAAACTTGTTCCGTCAGCTCCGAAACGATTGTTGTACTCATTCGCAAATGATTTATTCCCTGTCATGGGCGCTGCAAAAACATAGGCTTTGAATTTATTTCTTTTCGACAGAGATCTTCCCTGTAGATTTTCAATGTACGCTTTGAACAAATTCACGATAGCACCTCCCTGGCTGTGCCCCGCAAGGATGATGTTGTAAATTCCCTCCCTGTTCAGATTCTTAACCTGATAAATCACTTCATTGTGGAGGAAACCAATAGCCAATGCATACCCGCTGTGGACGGCAGCCGCCGGGTCCTTTGCAAAACAATACTCGAAATCATTTCCATCCACCTTCATCACGCCTGTTGCCGGAATCATTGAAGCATAAATATTCTGTATCCAGCTAAGTTGCTTTTCAGTTGATCCCCGGAAGTTGATTACAGCAACATCTTCCCTTACATATACCTGGTATTTATTGTCCATCCCGAAGGTTCCCGAAGTATATCTTTTCTCGTATCCCGGAGGCAAAACGCCGGCATCATCATTATACAAATCCAAAAATGTAAAGCTGTTACAAATGGCAATCATGTCCTTTGCTTCCGCCATGTCAAATCCCGGATCAAGTTTGGCTGAACACTGAAAAGCAGTAAGGAAAACGATAAATAAATAACAGGCTTTGGTCATTTAGGAGCGAAACGTTTATTAAAAATATTTATTTGAAATTCCGGTATAATAATGACGTTACGCGAAGCAAAATTTTTTGTTCCGGTTATCAGGATTGTAAAAATGAGATTCCTGCTTAACAAAGAAAACATTTTTCAAAGTTTATGTTCCGCTGAATTGAAGATAAATTAATGTTACAGCGGCCACAGTCATAATTACCAAAGCAATGAACCCAAGTATATTGGATGTTGTTCCATTCACATTCTCACCCATTATTTTCCTGTTGTTTGAGATGTGCAGAATGATTGCAATCAACACCGGAGCTGTGAGGCCATAAAGTATGGCAGTATAAATCAATGCCTTGACAGGAGAGATTCCGATGTAGTTTAAAGAAAGTCCCAGTATCAGTGATATCGCAATGACAACATAGAATGCCTTCGCTTCATGAAATTTTTTGTCAAGTCCCTGTTCCCATCCAAATGTTTCAGCAAAAATATATGAAACGGAACCACTCAGCACAGGAATAGCAATCAACCCGGTTCCAATGACTCCAACTGCAAAAAGGAGATAAGCCATGTTTCCGGCCAGAGGTTTCAATGCCATGGCTGCCTGTTCAACGGTATCAATCTGATGAATGCCTCCGTTAAACAATACAGTCCCTGTGGTGAGAATAATAAAGTACATGACCAATCCCGACAGTGTCATTCCGAAATCAACGTCCTTGTCCATGGTGTGGATAATTCTTTTGTCAACGATGATATGCTTCCTCTTATGTTTCATTTCCTCCACCTCCACTGATGCCTGCCAGAAGAAAAGGTATGGTGAAATCGTGGTTCCGAGAATGCCGACAAGAATGGCAATAAAGTATTTATCGAATTTTATTGTAGGGATAAAAGTTGCCTTCAAAATTGCCGTTATATCCTGTTTGTATAAAAAGGGAACTATGAAATAAACGAGCATCACGATGCACAAATACTTCAGTACAGATGCAATTTTCTGATATGGCAGGTAAATGATAAGGCCCAAAAGTATGACGGTAAACATCACGCTGAAATATCCTGCGTCAATTGAAGGAAAGAGCAGATTACCGACTGCGCCCATACCGGCAATGTCAGCACCTATGTTCATCACAATGGCAGGAAAGCTGAATAGCAGCATCAGGTACAAAACCGGTCTCGGGTAATTCTTTTTTAGTGTTCCTGTTAAGCCCTGTGAGGTAACCAAGCCAATTCTGGCACACATCTGCTGAATGGCAGCCATGAGGGGAAATGCAACAATGGATGTCCAGAGCGTGGAAAGTCCAAAAGCAGCACCGGCCTGAGAATAAGTAGCAATGCCGGATGGGTCGTCATCGCTTGCTCCGGTTACAAGGCCCGGGCCAAGCTTTTTCCAAAAGTTTAGAAGTCTTTGAGTTATACCTTTCTTCTTTTTCATTTATTCCACTACAACGGAATGGAAGGTAGACAAAATCTGAAGTCAGGAAATTACCGGATGCAATTAAAAATCAACAACAATTCCGATACTTGGCAAAATGGTTCCGGCCTCATTGGGTATACTGAAAGGCAGGTAGCTTCCGGGATTTGAAGGGTCTGTGATGCCATTGCCATTTGCATCCCGCTGAATGGAAATATAAGGTTGCTGCTCGGATTTTGTATTCATTACATTCTGAATATCGAGGTAAATATTGAATGTCCATTTTTTAAATGGATATTTTTTGTCTACCCTGATGTCAAGTTGAGAAAATGCCGGAGAACGAAGCGTATTCAATAATGCATAATCTTTAATGCCCTGTCCCGTTACATCAAAATTACTTTTCTGGAGTGTAGCGGCTTCATTGTATGGTGTATATGGTGCACCATCAGAATATCGAAAACGCAAGCCTGTTTCCCAGTTGTGTTTAAATATTTTACCCATTGTAACACTGAGAATATTCCTGAAATCCCAGGCAGAAGGCACGTATTTATCATTGATATCTTTGAATTCGCTCCGAACGAAAGTGTAGCTTATTAAACCATAAAAATTTTTGTATAATTTTTGTTGTATCAAAAACTCCAATCCATAAGAACGCCCTTGATTGGTAGAACTGACCGGTACGTCTCCTATAACACCAAAATCGCTGCCGAGGTTGGCAAGTGAAATAGAATCCGACAGACTGAAAGGATAATGCTCATAGATCTTATAGAATGACTCCACGGTCACTTTTAAATTTTTCTTCGAATCAAATTCAATCCCTCCCACAAAATGAGTGGCATTGATGTACTTCACATTTTTGTTGAGCAGTTCACCAATGTCATTTCGATAACCTAAAACAGTGTAAGCAGGCAACTGGTTGTACAATCCGGTGTTCATGTTCAGCGACCACTTTTCATTCAAACTATAGGAAGCCGAAAATCGTGGAGAGAACTGATTAAGCGGGTTACCCATCTCAGCATTAAATGTATTTCCATCCAGTCGTGCCCCTAGTGAAAGAACAAGCTTGTTGCTGAACAAGGTATTGCTCACCTGTCCGAAAACACCATATTTCAAAAAAGAAATTTCAGAGTTATAGTCGGTGATCACAGCATACGTTTGTTTTCGGTAAGTATCATTGGTGTATTGCACGTATTCGCCTCCTATGCCATAATTAAATTTCCAGTTCTTTTTGCGTGCGGTATTCTCCAGCCTGATCCTGTTTTCAATCTCCTGTGAAACAAAATCATAAATTATATTTTCTTTGGCTTCTTCATTGTTAAAATACTTGATGGCTTCATTATTCAGGTGATTGCGGCTTACCACGAGTGTGGTGTAGCTATTGGCATGAAACTGCTTGTAAACTGCTCCCACTGTGTAATTCCATTGCTCATTAACAGGAAGAACATTCAAGAGGTATCGTTGTTCAACCGTTTTATTGGCTTCCTTATTCAGCGAAAATTTATCGATGGCACCGATCCCAATGACATTTAGTACGTGCTTGTTATTGATCTTCCACTGGTATTTAAATTGAAAATCATCATAGGTTGGAAGAAAAGGAAGCTCCAGGGCTTTGAATAAAAACTGCAGGTAACTTTTTCTATAGCCGGCAATGAGAGAAGATTTTTTACCGAGCGGGGTTTCTGCAGTCAGGGCCAGATCCGATGAACCAAGTGCCCCTGAATAAGCTGCTTTGTCATCCCGGGGCGTTTTATATTTAAAATCCAATACACTACTCAATGCATTTCCTTTTCCGGCAGGGAAAGCACCTGCGTAAAAATTTAGTTCAGAAATAAAATCGACGTTGATCATTCCTACCGGTCCACCAGAGGCACCTTGTGTCTGAAAATGGTTGATGATGGGTGTTTCAATGCCATCGATATAGAAACGGTTTTCATTTGGAGAACCACCGCGGACAAGGATATCATTCCTGAAGCCGGCCGTGAATCCAACTCCCGGAAATGACTGAATGGCTTTTGAGATATCACGGTTGCCGCCGGGATTGCGCTTGATCTCGTTGACGCCAATCGTACGCAATGAAATGGGGCTCTCCTCTGTTTTACTGATTGTTTCTGCCGACACGACAGCTTCTTTTAATTCAGTTCCCGACTGATCCATTTCAAAATTTATGATCGTTGCTTTTGCATTGTTGACAATAACATCAAAAATGGTAAGTGGTTTATAACCGACAATGCTTGCTTTGACATTATAGGTGCCGGGATTTAAATCAGGGATCACGAAACTTCCCGAAGCATCGGAAATAGCACCAAGTGTAGTTCCTTCAATTACAACCGTTGCAAATGGCAAAGCTTCATTGCTCACCTTGTCAACCAGTTTTCCTTTAAGTGTACCCGTCTGGGCTACAGCGGAATGCAGCGTAAATAAGAAGATAATAGAGAGAATATTTTTCATGTCAATGTATCGCTTCGTAACAAAGACCCTTTCAGTTAGTTCATCAGGAATAAAAATAAAACAGGATATGAAGGTGCAAATTAAAATAATTGACTCTTATTTCAATTAAAAAAGGGAGGATACTGAGAACGATCCGTTTGAGCTGGAAAAATATGACTTTACTCAATTCGCCACCTGACACAACTCATTTTTTGTTTTTCATCAATGTCTGAACAATAATAGTCAGTAATGAAAAGCATTCATTTAACTAAACTCTATTGAAATTTCACAGGCGTTTCCAAGCGCACTTTCGTCTTCCCACCAAACATAAAGATAACTTTGGAGCAAGGAGAATAAAATGATCAGCGTCATTCTTGTCATTTTTTTCAGGAATAATGTATTACCGTAAACAGCGGTTCAGCTATATGACATTTATCATCTCATTTTTTTTCACTTACTGTGAACTTTACAATGGATTATTTATCTGATGGCGTATCTTTACAAAAAAATAAACTTATGACGAATCGCCTTACTTCCCTGATTATTCTAATTTTGATTTCATTCACCGCTTCAGCACAAACAAAAAGCAAAGAAACCATTTCAACCCAACCTGATCCTTCTCAAAAGATCATGACCGTTGAGGCTGCCTGCGGTGAGTGTCAGTTTGGTCTGACAGGCAAAGGCTGTGATCTTGCTATTCGAATGAATGGTCATGCGTATTTTGTTGATGGAACAAATATCAACTCGCATGGTGATGCCCATGGTGCTGATGGTTTTTGTGAAGCCATCAGAACTGCAGAAGTTCAGGGAAAAATTTTGAATGGACGTTTTCAAGCAAGCTATTTTAAAGTAAAAAAGGAAAATGAACAGCCGAAGGAAGCCAAATAACTCCTTAAAAAGGCCGTTGCGCCCTTCGTAAATCTTTTTTTTTGTGCATTGCAGCGTTTTCATATTTTCGTGAAACGATGCATCATTCCAGCCGGTCGTTGATGTGCATGTTGTTCGTTTTTTATACACAACATGTTTATTCCAATCTTCCCTGTACAACACAAGGGGCCTTGCCTGCACAGGTTCCGGAATGTTCGGGAATTGATTATTATAACAATTCCACCATCTGGATACACAATGATGCCAATTCCTTTGACACGCATTTATATGCAATCGACAGCACAGGTGCGCTGATCAGGTCGGTGAATATTACAAATGCTTCCAATGTGGACTGGGAGGACCTTACCCATGACGCAGGGTATCATTTTATGTATATCGGCGATTTCGGGAACAACCTTTATGACCGTACTAACCTTCGCATATACCGTGTTCCTTATGATTCACTACTGAATGCAACTTCCGTATCAGCATCGGCAATTAACTTCAGTTACCCAGACCAGACTCAGTTTCCAGCAACATGGACAAACTTCGACATGGAAGCATTCATACATTACAGGGGAATGCTCTATCTGTTTTCAAAAGCATCGGGAGCTGCGGCGGGATATACCAAACTTTATTCTTTGCCTGACACCGCCGGGACATATGTGGCCACGCTCATTGACAGTTTCTATGTCCAGGATCGCATCACTGGTGCCGATATCAATGAAGATAGTTCATCTGTTGCCATTATCTCCAATGAAACGATCAGAATATTCAGGAACTGGACAGGTAATAATTTCTTTACAGGCGTTTATACCAACCTCAGCTTTGCAGGTGCTGTAACTCATAAAGAAGGTATTGCTTTTATGAATGATAACCAGATATACCTGGTAGACGAAGATCACGGCGCAGGAAATTTCATTTACACGGCGGAACTTACACGATGGATCCCGACAACAACCGGCATTTCAGAAAAGACCGGTCCTTTAGTTCAGGTTTCTGTCTATCCCAACCCTGCGCATTACCATACCACCATAAATTATACAGTGACATCAGACCAAAACCTGACCTTCGAAATCATGAATGTCGCGGGAGAAGTTGTCTTTCTGGAAAATGAGGGAATGCAGGAAAAGGGAGATCATTCATTTTGCCTCAACACGATTCTGCTTCCGCCCGGCCCTTACATCCTAAAGCTTTACTGCAATGCAGAAATTTCTTATTGCAGGCTGATGCGTTTTTAGTTTATGAAAAAATCAATCGCCATTATTGGCAGCGGCCCTGCGGCATTGATGCTCGCAGCAACGCTGGATGAAAATACTTTTGAGGTTACAATATATGAACGCAATTCAGCCCCTGCACGAAAATTTTTAGTTGCAGGCGACGGAGGATTTAACCTGACACATTCAGAAAATGTTGAACAATTTATCTCCCGGTATACTCCATCTCATTTTTTAGAAAAAAGCATCCGTTCATTCAATAATTCAGATTTACGAAACTGGTTAAATGATATCGGGATAGAAACATTCATCGGGACAAGCAAAAGAGTATTTCCCATAAAACCAAATAAACCAATTGATGTATTGAATGCATTCCTGAGTAACTTGAAAGAAAAAAACGTTCAGCTAAAAACAAAAATGGAATGGAAAGGTTGGACCGAGAAGGATGAACTCCTTTTTCAAAACGACAACAAAGAATTGATTGTTAAGTCGGACCTGACTATTTTTTCCCTCGGCGGAGCAAGCTGGAGTAAAACAGGTAGCACAGGTAACTGGACAGCTTACTTCACAGATAAAAATATTGCAATTGTTCCGTTTCAACCCTCCAACTGTGCTTATCATGTCAAATGGAATTCCAATTTTCAATTATTGGCGGCGGGAAAACCACTGAAAAACATTTCTATTTTTTGCGACGGAATTGAAAAGAAGGGAGAGGTGGTGATAACGCAGTTCGGCATTGAGGGAGGTGCCGTATATGCCTTAAGTCCAAAGATCAGAAAACAGTTGAATAAAAACAAAATTGCAGAAATATTTCTTGACCTCAAACCCATGCTCACCACAGAAGCAGTCAGAGCTAAATTAAGCTCACCGGGAAACAATACAATTTCCAATTTATTATCCAAAGAATTGAAATTAAATAACATTGCCATTGCACTGTTAAAATCAATTTTGACAAAAGAAGAATTTACCAATACGGCGCTGCTTACCGGAAAAATAAAGCAACTGCCTTTGCAAATAACAGGAATGGCACCCATTGATGAAGCCATCTCAACAGTTGGCGGAATTGCATTGAATGAAATGGATGAAAACTTTCAGTTAAAGAAGCTACCCGGCCATTTTGCAATAGGTGAAATGCTCGACTGGGATGCCCCGACAGGCGGCTATTTATTGCAGGGTTGTTTTAGCATGGGGCATTATTTAGCGCAACAACTGAATGATGGCAAAAATGGCGCTGAAGAAAAAAGCCGAAAGCAAAATTAATTGCACCATACAACCCCTTGTTGTTTTATTGTACACTTTGTTGTACATGTATTTTTTCGGATTGGTGATCCATCCATAACCCCGTGGCGCTTTGAAACCCAGATTATGGCGCACCACTCTCTTCCATGAAGTGCGTGCGGCAATTCTTTTTTTAATAGATGGTATGCGGAAACCGAATTTCATTTGACAGCAAGGTAAATATTATTTATAGACCCCTTAATATGACAGGCCCATTAAGAATATTATCAAAATCAAATGGAGGAATGATCTGTCAGGTATTATGAAAAGAGAAGGAAAATAAAATTCAGTAAAAACAACTCATTCGCAATTCGGTAAGGACTTGAATACGCCAATCTTAGCACGGGAGGATCCCCATAGTAAAAAACGGGATTAATACCGTGTGGAAACTGGACGATAATTTGCGCACATGTAGAATCAGATCAATGTTGATTGTTGCAAGTCAACTAAATCTGAATGAAATGCGAAAACAATAAAACCGCATTACCTGCTTTGCTCAACTTTAAACAGCATAAGCCCCGCGATATGCTTTGCTCTTGTTTTGGCCTCGTCCGCATTAGCACCTTTGAAGTTTTCGTTAACAGTACCATCCCATAGTTCAAGCCACTTGTCGAAATGGATTTTCGTCAGCAATATTTTTTTATCAAGGTTTATGTGCTTGCCCATCGGGTTTCCGGTATATGTATTCGTACCAAGCAAAAGTGAACTCCAGAAGGCATACATCACAGGAATATGTTTCTCCCAGGATAACTTCACCACATCGTTAAAAATAAATCCTATGACAGGATCAACAACTACCTTTTTATAAAATTCATCTACAAGCAATTTTATATCTGATTCACTTAAAATATCGGTCATGTCTCTCCGTGATTTGTCCGTAGCGATTTACGCCTTCTTCAGGAACTCCGTCTTCAACACCATTACACTTCCATCGATACGACATTCCACTTCAGCCGGATCATCGGTAATGCGGATGTTTTTTATTTTTACTCCACGCTTGAGCACGGAGGAAGAACCTTTTACTTTCAGATCTTTAACGAGGTGAACAGAATCGCCATTGTTCAATATATTGCCGTTGCTGTCTTTTGTTTCCATGAGATTTTGTAAATACTTGTTAATAATACTGCCATGCGAATGTACAGAAATAAAATTGATGAGAGATTTCAAAACGCCATTCTGTTCGAGGAATGAATATCGATGAATTGCAGTCGGAAATATTTACCGGGAATTCAAAAATACTTTATCGAAATAAATGTCTCCCGGTGGATGACAACGGTTATGGCTCAATTGTATAAAGCACATATCCCTGTGCCTGGTATCCGGATATTGCAGTCCTTGCACTTATAGCAACTTTCACATCAGGTAATAAACTTTCCCTTTTGATCTCCTGGAATGCCATGGATTGTCCGCAGGAAATAAATTTCGCACCCACTTTTTCCAGGTCACTTATCAATGAAATATTGGGATTATCAAATGAATGATTTTTTTTAAATGCATCATTGTTCATCACTGACTCCAGCGCAGCGCCCTGAATAACGATTACCGGGAGTAGTTTAGAAGCAGGAATTCCCGCCGCCACATGCAGGTTCAGGATACGCGCCACTTCATCTAAACTCCTGCTGATCTCCTTCGAAATTGAATCCGGGTTTTTCGCGGTGACTTTAAACACGAGTTTGTACTCAAGGGATGGATCGGGCTTATCGCCGGGATTTTCTACAGGCAGGACACCGCTCCAAATGCCTCCCTTAATAAGCGGGTATTGGGCAATCGCATGTAGTTTGGAAACTTTCAATGAATCAGAAATTATTTTTGCGCGAGCAGGGTCGCCTTCATTGTCAGTTAACATATTCAATGACTGCGCTATACTGAAGCTGTTGATTGCAAAACAAATTATAAGAAGAACGTGATGCTTTTTCATGAAAATGGAGGTTAAGTGTTTATCCAGAAGGGCAGAAATTCGTTGCGAATATGGGAATTTAGGACGAAAGTAATCATTAATTGGTGGTTTCAATCTATTGAGCATTCACGCGATTCTGTAACGTCAATGCCCCCCTGCGCTATTATTATTGCTACCTTTATCCATATGTCAAAAATCAAACTAAGCAGCATTGAAACACATGCTCCTAAAAAATTCAATAAGGAACAGATCAAAAAGGAGTTGCAGAAACTCAAGTTTAAACTGGAAGAACTGCAAAACCTCTTGTATGCAGAAAATAAACATGCATTGCTTATTGTCATACAGGGAATGGATGCTTCTGGCAAGGATGGTGCGATCAGGAATGTTTTTGATGCAATAAATCCTATGGGTTGCCGTGTGATTTCATTCAAAGCTCCTACCTCTGTTGAATCTCAACACGATTTCCTTTGGCGCATTCATCAGCAGGTTCCGGAGAAAGGAATGATCAATATTTTCAACAGGTCGCATTATGAAGACGTGCTGATTCAACGCGTTCATCATTGGGTGAGCGACAAAATCATCATTCAGCGTTACACACACATCAACAATTTCGAAAAACTCCTTGCCGAAACCGGCACTACCGTGCTGAAGTTTTACCTGCATGTTTCCAAGGAAGAACAGCTTGAAAGGCTGCAGGAAAGACTGAGCGATCCTACGAAGATGTGGAAGTACAATGAGAATGACATTCAGGAACGGGAATCCTGGAATGATTACATGAGAGCATACGAAGCCGTGTTTGAAAAATGTGCCGAATCATCACCATGGCAAATTGTTCCCTCTGACCAGAACTGGTATAAAGAATATGTCATTGCCAAGAAAATTGTTGAAACACTGGAAAGCTTTAAGATGAAATTTCCGGGGTTGAAAGCGAAGTAGAATTCCCTGATTTAATTTTTCAATTGTTCCAAAGGAATCTGAATTACATTGGACAAAATACTTTCTGTCCCAATACGAGACTAATTACTGTGCGCCGTTTTGCTTATCCCTGCTCTCTACACAACAAAATTTTTCCGGAACCAATTCCTGCTCACCATCCCACCGGTATGCTGCCAGTAATCCATTTTTTGCAACGCAGAAATCAAGGCAACAGGCAATGTTACTTTGTAATACAGGCTTCTCATCCTTTAAGCAATAGTGACCAAAAAAAAGAGGAACACTTTTTTCTATTCCCATCAATTCAAACGGCATCACTTCATCATTGTCCTGCGGGAATTCAAACAGTGCATCCTTACTCAGCAACTTCCCCTGCTTCCACCACTTGATGCGGTAGACATTTCTTTTTTTTCCGCCTTTGTCGCGAAAATAAATTCCCGGCCGCTGGATCTCCCTTCCTTTTAACAGACAATCCACCAGTTTATATTCCGCTGCACTTTTGTTTGCTGACTCAATCAGAAACCGTTCATCTGAAAAATCATTGATTGCCTTTGCCTGCAGCTGATTGACATATTCCTGCTCCCATTGCGCATGCACTATTTTAAAACTTCCATTGTCATGGTAAATGGGAAGCGTTTTAAACCAGCTGATATATTCCTGCAATTCATCATGCGCCAACGCTTCCAGTGTATGACGATGCTGTTTTGCATTTTCATGGCTGTGGCCTCTCAATGGTTTGCCATCTACAATGGTGTGGTAACAGATGGCATTGTATTCATGATTGCCAATTACAGTATAAGCAGCGCCGTTATCAATCATCCCCTTTACGATCTGAAGCACCTCTTTTACCTTTGGGCCCCTGTCGATAAAATCGCCACAGAAAAATACTTTGCGGGAAGGATGCTGATAGAATCCGCCGCTATTACTGTATCCAAGTTTTTCAAGGAGTTCGATTAGCTCATCAGCATGACCGTGGATGTCGCCGATGAAATCGAGATTGGAAAAAGAAATTTTATTCA
>CAYHHK010000101.1:0-14959 GCA_964356415.1 uncultured Flavobacteriales bacterium | reverse complement strand
ATACATTCGCCTGCCATGCAAATGAAGAACAGGTTTGTTTTACTGCTACAGCGCATATTGATGCTTTTCGCACTTTATACGTTTTGCAGGATCCTTTTTTATGTTTTCAATTTTTCATATTTCAGCGATCTAAGCTTTACAGCCGTATTGAAGCTCTTTTTCTTTGGTCTTCGGTTTGATGCCGTAGCCATCGTAATATCCAACCTGATTTTCATTGCCCTTCACTTCTACCCCTTCAGGCATTTTTATCATAAAATTTACCAGAACATTTTGAGGGTATTGTTTCTTTTTGTCAATACAATTGCGGTAATACTAAACCTGATTGATATTGCATTCGTCCGCTTCGAGGGAAAACGCGCCACATCTGATGCTATCAGGGTAATGGGCTTCGGAGATGATTTTGTGAACACGGTACCACGGATGATCCTTGACTACTGGTATTTGCTGGCTCTACTTATTACACTGGTTTATGTACTCAACAAACTATACAGCAAGATAAAAATAACAATTACTGCCCCGGCAACCGGGTTGCTTTTATCGACAGTTCAGGGACAGATCATACTTGCATGTATTGCATTCGGATTGACTTTTATTGGATTCCGTGGTGGCATTCAATACAGACCTATCAACATCATGACTGCTTCCAGGTATGCAAGCGGAAAAGAGACATCGCTATTACTGAATACCCCATTTACCATCATAAAAACCCTGGGTAAAAATGCACTTGAACCAATACGGTATTTTTCAGATGAAGAAGCTGAAATGATTTCTCCGGTCATTCATTATCCCGATTCCAATAAAGTTTTCAGGCCGCTGAATGTTGTCATCATCATCGTCGAAAGTTTGGGAAAAGAATACATGGGATTGCTGAACCATAAGGAAGGATTTACCCCATTTCTGGATTCACTGATCAATAAAAGTATTGTCTTTCCAAATGCCTTTGCAAACGGCAAGCGTTCCATAGAAGGTATTCCATGTATCATTGCCGGGATCCCTGCTTTAATGGACGAACCGTTTATTACCTCAGCGTATAACGGAAATAAAATTACCGGACTGGCCGGAGTACTGAAGAAAAAAGGATACAGCACACTTTTCCTTCACGGTGGAACAAACGGTACGATGGGTTTTGATAATTTCTCAAAACTTGCCGGCTATGATTCCTATTTCGGAAGGACGGAATACAATAACGAGGACGACTTTGACGACAACTGGGGAATTTATGATGAGCCGTTTTTACAGTATTCAGTACGCAAACTAACCGAAACGAAGCAGCCGTTTCATGCTGCCATTTTCACCTTGAGTTCCCACCATCCTTACCTTGTACCTGAAAAATACAAGGGTAAATTCAGGAAAGGAACTTTGCCAATACATGAGAGCATTGCCTATACAGACTATTCATTGATGAAGTTTTTTGAATCTGCTTCGAAGTCCTCCTGGTACGATAGCACATTGTTCGTAATCACAGGCGATCATACCGCCATTTCAGAGACTCCGTTTTATCAGACACGTGTTGGAATGTATTCGCTTCCCATCATTTTTTTTCAACCTGCTGATACAATAACAGGCATTAATTATGTCACCACAAATCAGGTTGACATTATTCCGGGTATTCTGGATTATCTTCACTATGATCTGCCTTACTTCGCATTCGGAGCAAGCATGTTTGATACAACCATTTCGCACACTGCCGTAAATTTCATCAATGATACTTACCAGATTATTTCAGGTGACTATGCACTTACTATGGATACTTCCCTGGTTCATGGTTTATATAATTTCAGTACAGACTCCCTAATGACGCATAACTTGAAAGATTCATTGCCTGAACTACAATCCAGGATGGTGCGAAAGCTAAAGGCAACAATACAGAATTACAATGCAGCAATGATGAACAACAAAATGTCATTGGAATGAAAAAAAAAATAAGATACATCATCAATCCGAAATCAGGAACAAAAAGTAAAGTTGATATCAAAGCGTTGATCAATGAAGTTACCGACGCTCATTCTGTTGATATTGATGTATGCCTCACCCAGGCACCTAAACATGCAACAGAGCTGGCTAATGAAGCTGCAGAAAAGAAATACGACATCGTTGTTGCCGTAGGCGGTGATGGCTCTGCAAATGAAACAGCCAAAGGATTAGTAGGTTCTACTACAGCACTTGGCATTATTCCAACCGGCTCCGGGAATGGAATGGCAAGGCATCTTAAAATTCCGATGGATCCGTTCGATGCCATTGGCATCATTAATCGGTCGAATCCCATTAAGATTGATACCTTCTCCGTCAACGGTGAATTTTGCCTGGGAACTTTCGGTGTTGGCTTTGACGGGCATATTGCGCACCTGTTTGCTCAATCAAAAGTCAGGGGATATGCTACCTATGTTAAGCTGGTGCTTTCTGAATTTTATAAATACAAACCAATTGTTTTTAATTTGAATGTTGACGGAAATGAATATTCCAGGGCTTGTTTCCTTCTCACTTTTGCCAACTCATCGCAATTCGGCAACAATGCTGTCATTGCCCCATTTGCTGACATACAAGACGGTATTCTGGAAGTCAGCATGATGAAAAAATTTCCGGCCTATGCAGCACCACATCTTATTTACCGTCTGATGCATAACATTATTTATAAATCGCGATACTTCGAAATGGATAAAGGCAGGGATATCACCGTAAAAAATGTCAACTCCATCAGGGGCCATATAGACGGTGAGCCTGTAACTTTTCATGATGATTTAAAGATACGGGTTCTTCCCGCCTCCCTTTTGGTAATTGTTCCATGAAGTTGATAAAAATTAAAGATCCGGTAAACAGCAATGCAGGAATGAAATATTTTTGTCTTCCATGATACCGCGAAGAAACCTCTCTTCATTTATTGCTTCATTTGGATTCGCAGCAAAAGGTCTGGCCGAGGCGATTCGTACCCAGTTCAATATTCGCTTTCACTTTGTTGCAACATTGATCGCTGTCGGCATGGGATTCTATCTTTCAATTTCTCTGGCGGAGTGGTGTTTCATCATACTTTCCATTTCAATTGTATGGATCGCGGAATTGCTGAATACAGCACTTGAATACATCACAGATTTTGTTTCCCCTGAATACAATGATATAGCAGGAAAAGTAAAAGACATCGCAGCCTCAGCGGCACTTGTGGCAGCCATTTCATCTGCTGTTATTGGCTTGATCATATTTATTCCTAAAATCATTGGCTGATATTCGAGCTAGAAAATCCCCAATCACCGGTTCATTGAGTTTTTCTCTTCATCCCATCCCAATTTCAGTACATCTCATCCTCAAATTTTCAAATTCTCAAATCTTCAAATCATCCCATCTTCTCATCTTCTCATCTTCAAATCATTTCCTTATGGCTCAAAATAATTCCGGTGGTATTGTTTATTCTACCAATGCAAAAAAAAATGTGCAGGATCTTAGGGTATGGAAAGAGTTCAACAACGGAAAGCCGACAACTATCGTTCGTAATTTTGTCGGATCCACTGCTGAACTTGAGGCGCTTGGCAAGGAGCTAAAAACCAAATGTGGTGTGGGAGGAACAGTAAAGGATGGGTACATCCTTATTCAGGGTGACCAGCGGGAAAAAGTGATGAAGATTCTTGCTGAGAAAGGTTATAAGGCGAAGAAGGCGGGAGGTTAGGAACAGCCTAAAGCAGCCGTCATTAGTCAATAGACATTTTATAACAGCCGTCATTAGGTCATCAGGTCATTAGATCGATATGGGAGTCAGTTTAACATTTGTAATTGAAAAGTGTATTCAATGATTTTCAAAGGCCTTTCTGCGTTTGCGATAGATATAAATTGCGATTAACAGCAGCAAAGCAAAAATCAACAGGCCGACAATTCCCCATAACCAGTTACCCGAATCTTTGAGCACTACAATAAAAACGATGGCAAAAAGAAAAAGGGTAGTCACTTCATTCCACATCCTAAGGCGAAAAGAAGAATATTTTACATTATCCTTCTGAAGGTTACTGAACATCCTGTGGCATTCAAAATGATAGAGTGTAAGCCCGAAAACGAATACCAGTTTGAGCAATATCCAGCCGGGAAAACTAAATCCGAACATTTCGTAAGCCGTCCAGAAGCCGAAGATATATGTAAGTATCATTGATGGCCATGTAATCCCGTACCACAATCTTTTTTCAGCGCCTTTGAAGTGCTTGATCAAAATACTTTTTTCAGGTTCTTCCTTTTGATTGGCTTCTACATGGTAAATAAAAAGACGCACGATGTAAAACAAACCCGCAAACCAGGTAACAATAAAAATTATATGGAGTGCTTTCAGGTACAGGACATTCATCAGGTCAACTCTTGATACAAAATTTTCGATTGCTCAATCGGAATATCTCTCGCCCATTGCATAGGTACAGGTTCGAAATTCGGATTTCGATATTCGAATTTATTTTTTCTTTATTACTTCTTCATAAACTTTCTCATACCTTGGCATGATAAACTTGATGTCATATGTCAGGGCATGTTCAAGTGCCTGCTTCTTAAATTTCTTCAGCCGATCCTCGTCTTCAAGAATATGGATTGCATTTTTAGCCATGTCATCCACATCACCAACATTACTCATAAAGCCTGTGATTCCCTGAACATTTAATTCCGGTGAACCTCCGGTATTTGTTGTAATTACAGGAACCTGGCATGCCATGGCTTCCAATGCTGCAAGTCCAAAGCTTTCTGTTTCAGAAGGCAACACAAATAAATCACAGATCGAAAGAATTTCTTCAACTGCTTCCTGTTTTCCAAGGAATCGGATGTGATCGCAAAATTTTGATTCCCTGCATTCGTGCTCAATATTTACACGTTCAGGCCCATCACCAATCAGGATCAGCTTGCTTGGAATTTTTTCCAAAACTTTACCGAAAACTTTTACCACATCTCCTACCCTTTTCACCGTCCGAAAATTTGATGCGTGCACAATCAGCTTTTCATTCTCCGCTGCAATCGCCTTCCTGAAATGTTCCTTGCGCTGTTTGCTGAATCGGGTGAGGTCAATAAAATTAGGGATAACTTCAATTTTCCTATTGATTTTAAAAAAAGCATACGTATCATCACTTAAGTTTTTTGAAACGGCTGTGACAGCATCACTTTGGTTTATGGCAAAGGTTACTACCGGTGAATAACCTGGGTTCTTTCCTACAAGTGTAATGTCAGTGCCATGAAGCGTCGTTACAAATGGAACATGCATTCCCTGTTCTTTCAGGATCTGCTTGGCCATATAAGCAACACTGGCATGTGGAATTGCATAATGGACATGTACAATGTCAAGCTTCTCAAACAAAGCAACGTCAACAAGTTTGCTAGTCAATGCAGTTTCGTATGGAGCATATTCAAAAAGGGGATAATCAGCAACAGAAACCTCATGGTAAGAAACATTCTCAGAAAAATGTTCAAGCCGTACCGGTTGACTATATGTAATGAAATGGATCTGATGCCCTTTCTCTGCCAGCGCTTTGCCCAACTCAGTAGCTACTACTCCACTGCCACCAAAGGTAGGGTAACAAAGTATACCAATTTTCATTCTATGTCTCCTGTAATTATTTATTTCAAAATAAAATCTAGAATACTGAATTTAGAAATTGCAGCAACATCCTTCAAAATAACTTTAAAAGGATTGGATAGTTTTCGAAATTCGATCTTAATAATTCGAAATTTCTAAGTAAGCATTCCTCCATCCACCTGAATTACCTGCCCGGTGATGTATGAAGAAAGATCAGAGGCAAGAAAAATCACGCAATTGGCTATATCCTCCGGAGTACCACCACGCTTCAAAGGAATAGCATCTCTCCATTGTTTGACGGTTTCTTCGTTGAGCACCGCGGTCATTTCCGTCTCAATAAATCCGGGAGCAATGGCATTGCAGCGAATATTTCTGGAACCCAGTTCAAGCGCAATGGATTTTGTAAAGCCGATTATACCAGCTTTGGATGCTGCATAATTTGCCTGCCCTGCATTCCCTTTTAATCCTACAACACTGCTCATGTTGATTATACTACCGCTACGTTGCTTTAGCATTTGCCGCTGACATGATTTGGTAATATTGAAAACAGAGTTCAGGTTGGTTCTGATCACTTCATTGAAATTCTCTTCGCTCATCCGCATCAGCAAACCATCCCTGGTAATGCCTGCATTATTTACAACGATGTCAAGTCCGCCGAAATCGGCAACGATACTATTGATCAGAGTTTCAGCAGCCTTAAAATCCGACGCATCACTCTTATAACCTTTTACTTTTGTTCCGTACATCTGAAGGTCCTGCTCAAGTGCCAAACCTTTCTCTACACTGGATAAATAGGTGAATGCAACCTGAGCACCATGCGAGGCCAGCTTTTCAGCGATGCTCTTGCCTATTCCCTTAGATGCCCCTGTGATCAGCGCTGTTTTTCCTGAAAGCAATTTTTCCATAGGCGATGTTTATGTGGACAAATATAGCTTAGTTAATTGTTATTTTGTAATCATCCGGTATTTGAGTAGTGCCTCAGTTTGAGAATAAGGATGAAATTTTTTTTGATTTGGTTTTCTTTGTGTCTTAGTTCCCGATACCTGCCCGACTGCCCGCCCGGATGAATCGGTCGGACGGGCGTCATTCAGGCGGGGCTATCGGGATTAGTGGCAATAACTTAGAAAATGCCACAAAGGCACCCAAGACACAAAGTTTTGCAAAAATATTTAAACTGAGACACTACCGGTATTTGATTAGTTGACCAGATATACCGTACAGTTATTATCCGTTGTAAAATTACTGTTCAATAATGATCGAATCCGGAGTGGCGCCCAGGTCTTTCAGGTGGGTGGTTACAGAAGCAACAAAATCTTCAGGACCGCAGACATAGAAATCCTGACTGAAGTCCTGGATCTTTTCAATGAGAAAGTCACGGTCAATACGCTTTCCGACAAATCCGATAACATGTTCGCGGGTAATCACATTGATGAAATCACTCTCGAACATTTTAATCAGCTCCTTTTTTAGAATAACGTCTGAAGAAGTCTTGTTTGAATATATCAGCTTATTACCTGAGAGTTTTTTCCTTTTTTTCAAGTCTCTGAAAATCGCAATAAAAGGTGTAATGCCCGTACCTGCTGCCAGAAAAACCCCCGGTTCCTTATACTGAATGGCTCCGAAAACATCCCTGATTATAAGTTCTGAATCCGCATTGGCCATTGCCAGCTGCTTTGTAACGCCATTGTGTTTGGGGTAAATCTTGATAAGAAACTCGAGGTAATTCCATTCTCTTAATCCTGTAAAAGTGAATGGTCGCTTTTCATTTTTCCATTCCGGAATATTAACGGATACATCAGTGCCCTGACCGGGCAAAAAATCATACCCCGGCGGACGTTCAGTTACAAACCGCTTCACATCATGTGTTATGAATTCTGCTTCAAGTATTTTTACAATATACTGCTGCATTTTTTAATAAAGGATAGTATGCCCATTACACTGCGAAAGGAAAAGAGTAATGAAGTAGGAAGACATTGGTAAATTGAACAATCCGGGATGTTTTGCGGGTCAAATCTACAATAATCAGCTTAAAGCCTGCACTCATTCTATTTGAACTAACCGGGCAAATTACTACCTTCGCGCAATGTTGAAAATAGGGGTCATAGGAGCAGGCCATTTAGGAAAAATTCATATCCGATTGCTTAAGGAAATCGCTACGGCTGAGCTTGTTGGCTTTCATGACCGGCATACTGAAACAGCAGAAAAAGTTGCCCTTGAATATGGTGTTAAATTTTTTAAATCTCCTGAGGAACTAATAGATACCTGTGATGCAATCGATGTAGTAACTCCTACTGTTTCACATTTTGATCTGGCTTCAACTGCCATTTCAAAAAACAAGCATGTTTTTATTGAGAAGCCCATTACAACAACTGTAGCCCAGGCCAAAACACTGGTTCGGCTGATTCAGGAACGTGGATTAAAAGCACAAATAGGGCATGTTGAAAGATTCAACCCTGCTTTTCTGGCTGCTAAGGAATACCTCGATAATCCAATGTTTATTGAAACTCACCGGTTGGCAGAGTTTAATCCGAGAGGCACTGATGTATCGGTCGTGCATGATCTGATGATTCATGATATTGATGTGGTTCTCAGTGTAGTTAAGTCAGCAGTAAAGAATATTAATGCAAGCGGTGTTGCTGTTGTAAGCGACACGCCTGATATCGCAAACGCCAGGATCGAATTCGAAAATGGTTGTGTTGCAAATTTAACGTCCAGTAGAATTTCATTGAAGAATATGCGCAAGAGCAGGTTTTTCCAGCGAGACGCATATATCTCTGTCGATTTCCTGAAAAAGAAAACCGAGGTTGTGCGCCTGAAAAACGTGGTAGGTGAACCCGGACCACTAGATATCACCATCGATCTTGGCAATGGAAAAGGTTCAAAACAAATCTACTTTGACAATCTCAAGGTAGAAGATGGAAATGCGATCAGGATGGAACTTGAATTATTCATCCGGTCAATTTTAAAAGATGAACCAACACCCGTCACTGCAGAAGATGGTTGCAATGCTCTTGAAGTCGCACACAGGGTCATGGAAAAATTAAATGCCTCATTGAATATCCTTGCTTAAAGACTTCCATAAATGAAAATGAATTTCTCAAAGGTTTTGATTTTGGTGTGTTGCTCCTTGCTGGTTTTCAGCTCTTGCAATATCATCAACCCTGCAGAGGAAATTCCGGCTTATATTGAGGTTGATTCTTTCGGCGTTTACACCGATTTGCTTACACAGGGAAGTTCGACCTCAAATATTGCAGATGTCTGGGTTACTGTAGATGGTGAGTTTTTATGCGGCTATCCGCTGGGGACAAAGGTACCTGTACTCTATAGCGGCAAGCATACAGTTACCTTGCGGGCAGGTATTTTGCTGAACGGTATTGAAGGAACCCGTGTCCCGTATGCAGCTTTCGTATCTTTTGATACCCTTGTTGACCTGAAGCCCGGAGTGATTCATAAAATTGTTCCCAGGGTCACCTATGCCGGCGAAACTGAATTCCTGCTGAATGAAAATTTTGATAACAACAGTCTGCTTTTTTCAACACCTGTAACGAGTGCTTCCATTATTGTTGAGCCAAATACATACGACGGCAATTGCGGACGGGTAGTACTTGATGCAGCGCATAATTCATTTGCTTGTACAACGATTGATTCATTTGACCTTCCGGGTGGGACAAAACCTACATACATTGAAATTGACTATAAATGCGACGCCGATTTTTCCGTTGGAGTAAAAGCATCGACAACACTAGGGCCGCTTGATTTTCCGCTGCTTGGCATACGGGCCACATCTGTATGGAAAAAAATATATGTAAACCTAACCTCTATCACCACACAAGCACAAGGTGCCAGAGACTGGAAAATATACATGAATGCATCATTGGGCTTGAATGAAATATCAGATACTTTACGATTCGACAATATCAAGCTTATTTATTAAGAAGGATCACACGAAAATATGAAAAGGAAATCAACCATAAAAGCAATTCTGGGTGACTGGTTTGCGGCCATATTGGCCTGGGCAGCTTTCTATATCTTCAGAAAGTTAAAGGTTGAAGCTGTAACTTATGGGCTCATTGAAATTCTTAATGACAAAAAATTTCTTTTCGGAATATTGGTTATTCCTATCTGCTGGATTTTACTGTACGCAATGGTCGGATACTACAAGGACGTTTACCGTAAATCGCGGTTGCATGAAGTAGGACAAACCCTTTGGCTAAGTGTTATAGGCGTCTTGATTATCTTTTTTGCACTCCTGTTGGACGATAAAGTGAACAGTTACAAGGCCTACTATTCTATATTCCTGACTTTATTTACCCTTCATTTTTCAATCACGGTTATCATACGTCTCACTCTTTCCACAAGAATTATCAACCGCCTGCGTAAAGGCGAAATAGGATTCAATACGATCATCATCGGCAGCAACCAGAAAGCAGTAAAGCTGATGGATGAAATGAAGAAAGATTTCGAACCGCAAGGGAATCTGTTCAAAGGTTTTGTGCATGTAGAAGGAAACAATGATCACTTGCTGATGGCACGCTTGCCCAACCTTGGCGACATAAAAAACCTACGTGAAATTATTTCTTCATTGAATATTGAAGAGGCGATTATTGCTTTGGAATCATCTGAACATGATCGCATCGGTCAAATTCTGAATGAGCTTGAAGATACAACTGTAATGGTAAAAGTAATCCCTGATATGTATGACATTCTAAGCGGCTCTGTAAAAATGAATAATATTTATGGCGCTCCGCTGATTCAGATTTCACCTGAACTCATGCCGACCTGGCAGCAATCCATTAAACGACTCTTCGATATTACCTGTTCTCTTTTTGCACTGCTGTTCTTTTCTCCGCTTTATATATTCACAGCGATGGCAGTGAAGCTAACTTCACATGGCCCGGTCTTTTACAGCCAGGAACGCATCGGACTGCATGGGCAACCATTCAAGATTTTAAAGTTCCGTTCAATGTTAGTGGGTGCAGAAAAAGCAGGCCCTCAGCTTTCCAGCAAATCGGACAACAGACTTACCCCATTTGGAAGGTGGATGCGCAAAATCAGACTTGATGAAATACCTCAATTTTGGAATGTGTTGAGAGGCGATATGAGTATTGTAGGACCGCGACCGGAGCGTCAGTTTTTTATTGATCAAATCATGGAAGTGGCACCACACTACCGCCACCTGCATAAAGTACGTCCCGGAATTACTTCATGGGGACAGGTAAAATTCGGCTATGCAGAAAATGTAGATCAGATGGTGGAACGATTAAAATACGATTTGATCTATATCGAAAATATGTCGATTGCGCTGGATTTTAAAATTATGATATATACCATGTTGATTATTGTGCAGCACAGGGGGAAGTAGGGAATTAGAAAGTCACAAGTTACAAGTCACAAATCACAAGTCAAAAGTTAGAAGAACATTACGATGAAAAAAGTTACGGTAATAGGTGCAGGTACGATGGGAAATGGAATTGCACATGTATTTGCGCAATCTGGATTTAATGTTGCACTTGTTGATGTATCACAGGATGCACTGAACAAAGCAGTTGCCACAATTTCAAAAAACCTTGACAGGATGGTTACGAAGGGAACTATTACTGCAGAGGTAAAAGATCAGACTATAAAAAATATTTCAACAAATACCGTGCTTGCAGAAGGCGTGAAAGATTCCGGTCTGGTGGTTGAAGCTGCAACTGAAAATATGGACCTGAAGTTTAAAATTTTCAGGGAGATGGATCAGCTTTGTGCACCGGAGGTAATACTTGCAAGCAATACGTCTTCGATCTCGATAACAAAAATTGCAGCTCAGACAAAGCGTGCTGACAAAGTGATTGGCATGCATTTTATGAATCCCGTTCCGGTGATGAAGCTTGTTGAAGTAATACGTGGCTATGCAACAAGCGATGAAACCACAAAGACCATCCTGGAGTTATCAAAACAGCTCGGCAAAATACCCACTGAGGTTAATGACTATCCGGGTTTTGTCGCCAACCGTATTCTTATGCCGATGATCAATGAAGCCATCATTGCCTTATTTGAAGGCGTTGCCGGCGTTGAAGAAATTGATACGGTGATGAAGCTTGGTATGGCGCATCCAATGGGTCCGTTGCAGCTTGCCGACTTTATCGGATTGGACGTATGCCTTTCAATATTAAACGTGATGTACGACGGCTTCAAGAATCCTAAGTATGCACCTTGTCCGCTACTCGTGAACATGGTAACAGCAGGTCATCTCGGCGTAAAATCGGGCAAAGGTTTTTATGAATATGTTGCCGGAAGTAAAGAATCAAAAGTTGCCACACAGTTTATCAAATAATCAAAAGGTGCTCAGGAACCTGATGGTATCAACCCCATCTGCATAATCATTCAGTGCCGGCGATTGCGCCTTTCCGAATCCTACCTGTCTTGTCTTCAATGCACTTTTCAGGTCTAGTTTTTCATTCGTCACAAGGCATTGAATCTGCTCTTCAGCACCATCGAGTTTTTTCACCAACTCATTCTTGTCGGCATACATTTCATAATGCACCACAGCGATTGGGGATGCGACACGATCATCTTCATGAATGATCAGGAATCCATTCTGAAGGAAAGGAACCAGCTTCATCAGCAGCATCGCATTGTTGTAGTCGAAGTTGTTCATGTATTTGCTGAGCTGCATCACATCATTGAATTCATAAATTCCCTCGAAGAAATTTTTGAAATCATATCCTTTAGGAACGAACATTTTCGACACGTTCCGGCAGCCCATTCCGAAGTATTGAAAGATATCCATGCCGAGTTTGCCAAAATCCCCCGGCCGTTCATTTCCGGTTATCACAGCTACTGCGTTCCTGTTTTTCCGGATGATGTGCGGAACCTTTGCAAAGTAACTCTCAAAATACCGGGCTGAATTATTGCTGCCGGTTGCGATTACCGCATCAAATTCGGTAAGCCTGTCCACAAACTCAATCGTGTCTTTAAACCCTGGTTCAATTTCCTCCAGCAATGATGCAAAATATGGGAGCAGAAGATTATCTTCCGAAGAATTCTTACCGGTGTAGCGATGCCCGCAAAGGAGAACTGAAACCATGTCATGCAATCCGACCAACGGGATATTGCCGGCATTGATCACCCCTACCCTTTTTTCAGTAGTTTCATTTTCGATGGAATATTCACTTAACCAGTTTGTTATCTTCTCTTCTGTTAACTGACCGGCCCATGCTATTAAAACGTGTTCAATATTCCCCCTTGTAAACCAGTTGTTTTTAAGATAAGCCTGTCTGCAAAGCACTTCGAAGGCCTCATCCCCTGCCATCGCCCTGCTATTCATCTGGCCCCCGAGGCCAGCCATTGCCCTTATACGCTTTTGCAGGTTCATGCTTAACAATATTTTGAATTGTGTGATTAATCAGTATTTTTGCGCCACAAAACTAAAAAGAACTCTTTATGGCAATCATAATAACTGAAGAATGCATCAACTGCGGCGCATGCGAGCCTGAGTGCCCGAACAATGCGATTTACGAAGGTGGTGCAGAATGGCGTTTTGGTGACGGAACATCGCTGAAAGGTATGGTAAAGAAAATGGATGGAAGCGAAGCAGATGCTGATGCAGCACAAACTCCCGTTTCAATGGATCTTTATTACATCGTTCCTGATAAATGTACTGAATGCGTTGGTTTCCATGATGAGCCGCAATGCGCAAGTGTTTGTCCGGTGGATTGCTGTGTGGATGATCCTGCTTACCGTGAGAGCAAAGAAGAGTTGACGGGGAAGAAGGAGAAGATGCACATGGCTTGAAAAAATATAACCGTATTTTAAAACCGTTCCCTCATAAAAGGAGCGGTTTTTTTTGTCTCTATAATTTTACTTCTATGATCAAAATTACAACTCTTAAATATCCAGCTCATATTCATTATTTTAACACAAAGGCATATATACCCCTCGATTGAATTGTTTTTTGGTTGGATGATGAGATTGAGATATATTGGCAGAAGTTTAAATCAAACATTCCGGGATGTTTTTTATTAATAAAGTCCCAGGCAAAATTCATTGCTTAATTATTCTTCTGCTTGCCGGAACCAATTCTGTTTTTGGGAACCGGATTGATAGCCTGCTTGCCCTATTAGAAAAAACGCGAAGTGATACTTCACGAATCAGTATATTATTATCACAACAGAATAAACTTGATATTCCAAGGGTAGATGAAAATGCAATGGCGTTTGATGTGGCTTCAATCGCACCAGATATCTACACAGTTCAACTCCTCACCAATGAAACAACCAAACAAAAGAGAATTGTAATACAGTAAAATATTTTTCCCTTTTCTTAATCCCAAAATCCCGCTTTGAATTATCGAAGCGGGATTTTTAATAAAATATTTTTTGCATTTAGTCGTATATATTTTATATCTTTGTCGTATAAAACAATAACGATGGATGCCAAGATCACTCTCAGTTTTAATGAAGCAGTAATCCGCAAGGCTAAAAAATATGCTGAGGAAAACAACATCAGCTTATCGCGCCTCACCGAATTCCTTTTAGGGAAGGTTATCGGCTCCGCTTATAAATCAATTGATGAACTTCCCGTTTCTGACTGGATCAGCGAGTTAAGCGAGGGCAGGATGGATTATATCCGTTCTTCAGATACCCGTAGAACCATGCGCAAGGAATATTACAGCAAAAAAATGTTGAAGTAGCCCGGAGCATGAGGATTTTTCTTGACGCCAATGTACTGGTAACCGTATTGTGCAATGAATACCCACAGCTCACTTTCTGCTCGAGGGTTTTGAGTTTGTGCGACAACAAAAGGTTTGAAGTGTTCACCTCTCCCCTATGTCTTGCCATCGCATTTTATTTTGCAGAAAAGAAGAATGGAAAGTCTGAAGCACGAAAGAAAATCAATTTACTTGCAGGCAAAATCCAGGTTACCTCTCTTGATAAGCAAGCCGTAAAAAAGGCAGTAGCCAATAAAGCCATTCATGACTTTGAAGACGGCTTGGAATACTATTCAGCCGTTCACAGCAAGTGCCGTTGCATCATTACAAGCGATGTCAGGGATTTTTACTTTTCAGAAATTGAAGTCCTGAATGCACATGATTTTCTCCTCAAACATGTAGCCGGGAAGTAAGAAAATTCCGGATTCCACTTCTTTGGCGCGTTCTATTCAATGAGCCATTCTCAATTCACGGTTTCGCTGATAAGAATCAATACTCAGATGTGGTAGTCTATTTCTATACAAGGTGTCTGATTGGGCCATTGTTTTCCTAATGCCATGGCACACAACGAGATTCTACCCAATAAGTAAGGAATACGGGAATTAATCAGGAAAATCGAAAAGAAAATGCCAGTAATCTTTGCCGGAACCAAAATTTCCTTACTTTTGCGCTCCCAAAATGGGAAAACGGTTCGGTAGTTCAGTCTCGTCTCAGACGAGAAATACATGCCTGTCATCTCGCCT
>CAYHHK010000100.1:0-15061 GCA_964356415.1 uncultured Flavobacteriales bacterium | reverse complement strand
TTGTGGCTGTAAAACTGATTGAATGTCCCCGTGATGCAATGCAGGGATTACATGATTTTATTCCGACTGAAAAAAAAGCTGCATACATCAACAGTCTTTTGGATGTTGGATTTGACACCATTGATTTTGGAAGCTTTGTTTCTCCCAAAGCCATTCCCCAACTTAGGGATACTGCAGAGGTCTTGAGAAGGCTTGATCTGTCCAAAACGAGATCTCAATTGCTTGCAATTGTAGCTAATTTCAGGGGTGCTGAAGATGCATCTCATTTTGATCAAATAAAGTACCTCGGTTTTCCGTTCTCTGTATCTCAGGAGTTTCAGAAACGCAATACCAATTCTACCATAGAAGAATCGTTATTAAGGGTTTCGGAAATTCAGGAATTGTGCATAAAGAAAAAGAAGGAGCTGGTTATTTATATTTCCATGGGTTTTGGAAATCCATACGGTGAAACATGGAATTCAGATATTGTGATCAGATGGGTAAAACAACTTTCGCAATTAGGAATTAAAATAATGGCTCTATCAGACACAGTTGGGGTTTCAAATCCAGAAAATATCACCCATTTGTTTACACATTTAATTCCGGAATTTCCGGCTATTGAATTTGGCGCACACCTTCATTCTCTGCCTTTAAGCTGGGAAGAGAAGGTGAATTCAGCCTATTTGAGTGGTTGCAGGCGTTTTGATTCAGCTCTGAAAGGAATTGGAGGCTGTCCTATGGCAGAAGATGAATTGGTTGGCAATCTTGCCACAGAAAACTTAGTGGCCTACTTCGACAAAATCAATGAATCTCTTACAATCAACCGTGACGCATTTACAGTTTCTCTGCTAAAAGCTGTTGCAACTTTCCCGGGCTGAATTCGAAAAATAGCTCCGTACATTGTTTAAAACTACTTTCTATTCTCACCAATTTCACTCTTGTTTTAGACAAACTCAATTATTTTTGCAGACCACTGAGAACCTTATATAATTCCCTGATGAAGTTAATTTTGAAAATGGCCAATAAGTCGCGTGTTGCCTTTCTGTTATTATTTGTTTTGGTTTCAGCAGGTGCAGTGGCTCAGAAGAAAACGGCCTTCCTCCAGTTGTTCGGAACAGTGCAGGATGGTTCCAAAAACCTGAGTGGTTCTCAATTGCAGGTATTTGAAAATGGAAGCGTTGTACAAACCGTTGCAGCAAAGGATAACGGAACTTTTCTTGTTGTATTTGATCTAGGCAAAGAGTATTTGCTTGTGTTTTCGAAACCGGGTTATGTTTCAAAATCAATTGAAGTGCGGACCTCTGTCCCTCCGGATGCTGCAGATATCGGTTATGTATTTAAATGCAACGTTGATCTTCCTGAGGATGTCATGGGGCTTTCAAAAGCCGATCCAATGACCAAGCCAATCGCCAAGATCGCATACAATGCCGGTTTTGAAGATTTCGACTATGATGCCATTTATACAAAGAGGATTAAGGAAGAACAATCACAGGCGGTAAAAGATGCAGCAGCTTTGAAACTTGAGATGGATAAAGCGCGCCTTGACTCATTGAATAAAATATGGAGTGATTCGATTGCGAGGGTTAAAGAGGATCAGGCTGCTTTGGCATCGCAACGCGCAGCACTGGAGAAGGCAAAGCAGGATTCTATTTTACGCGCTCAGGCCGAAGCTGGTCAGTTTGCCGCCGCAGAAAAGGCAAGGGCTGATTCCGCAACACGCGCAGAAGTTGAGCTCCGGCGTCAGGCTGAGATTGCTATTGAGAAGGCCAGGCAGGACTCTGTAAATGCTGCAATGGCTGAATTAAAGAAGAAACAGGAAGAAGATAAGCTTGCAGCGATGGCGTCTGCACGTGAGAAAGCGATGCAGGACAGCATAACACGTGCTGAATCAAATGCAACAAGGCTAGCAGAGGCAGCCCGTCAGAAGGAGATCGCCGATTCGGTTGCTAATGCAAAGCAGCTTGCTGATGCGAGGAAGAAGGCAGTAGCCGATTCTTTGGCCATCGTAAAGGGCGAGGAGGCTGCAAGTCAAAAGGCAGCTCTTGCTGCAAGACAAAAGGCGATTGCTGATTCACTTTCTGAGGCGAAAGCTCTGGCTGATGAGAGAAAGAAGGCAACAGCAGATTCAATGGCACTTGCTGATGCGCGTAAGAAAGCTGAGGCTGACTCTCTGGCCATTGTTAGGGGGGAAGAGGCTGCAAGGCAAAAAGCTGCCCTTGCCGAAAGACAGAAAGCGGTTGCCGATTCAATTGCAGAAGCGAAAGTATTAGCGGCTGCGCGAAAGCAGGCAATTGCAGATTCAATCGCACAGGTTGATGCAGAAAAAATTGCCGGCCAGAAAGTACTGGCAGAAGCCAAAGTAAAGGAAGAAGTGCGGAATAAATTTGTGGCAGATTCTACAGCGAGGGCGGATGCTGAAGCTTTGCGCCTTGCAGAAGCCAAGGCAAAATCTGATGAAGCTGCACGTCAGAAGGAGTTGGCACAAGCGAGGGCAAAGGCCATCCAGGATAGTACTAGCGTAGCAAATGCTGAAGCCGCAAGCAGGAAAGAAGCAGCTGAAGCCCTTGTCAGGACGCAGCAGGAAGAGCAGGCACGGAAAAAGTTTATTGCAGACTCAATTGCAAAAGCGGATGCAGATGCAAAAGCGGAATTGATAGCTGCAGAGAGAGCTAAAGCAAATGCTGCAGAGGAAGCCAGGAATGCAGAATTAAAGCGTACTCAGGATTCTATCGCTGCAATTGCTAAAGCAGAAAAGGATAAAGCAGAAGCAGCCAGACAGGCTAGGATCCAGGAAGAAATACAGGCCAAGAAAGATGCGCTGGCAAGATCAAGTCAGATTGATACCTCAAAAAGTACTGGTACAAAATATACTGCCGTTCCTAAGATCAAGGACTCGGATTATCATGACGGGATAACAGATGAAACGGTGAAGGAAGCCAGCAGGTCAATTGTGCGTACCGTTGTGAAGAAAGAAGGTGTTACACTAAACTATCAGAAAATTACCTACAACTGGGGAGGCGTATTCTATTTCAAGAATGAGCAAAGCATCACCGCTACTTTATTCAGCCAGGAGATCAATATTGCGAGAAAGAGTTTTGAAAAATAATATTCAGGCTTAGCGGCTGATAACAACCTTTTTTTCTGTTGTGCCTGATACAGCATTTATCTTCAGGAAGTAAATTCCGTTTTCAAGATTTTGAATGAAGACGGTTAATTTTCCGGAAGCCGGGGTGGAATCTTCCAGAAGTACTTTTTTTCCTGTCATGTCATACATTTCATATCCTGAAAATCCATCAGGAATATTTGAAATCATGAAATGATCTTTGGAAGGATTTGGAGATACGTTTATTTCTGAATTTGTTCCAACAGTGTTTATTCCTGTAACGTTTACATAAACAGAATCGCTTACTGATGTACAACCTGATCCGTTGTTGAGTTCAACATAATAAAACCCATCCTGTGTTGCAGAATACGACTGCAGTGTAGCGCCCGGGATGATGATGTTGTTGAAATACCATTGATATCCTGCAGTAGCAACACTGGATGAAAGCCAAAAGCCGTTTACTATCACAAAAGGAGTTGATGGATTTGGCAGAACCGTAATGTAATTGGTTTGTGTAAGCCCATTGCGGCCATAAGCATTTGTAACGATCAGTTCAACCTCGTATGTTCCCGGTGTTGAATAGCAAATATTGGTTGGGTTCTGATCGGTAGAGGATGGGGTATTTGATCCTGGGAAACTCCATTCCCATGAAGCAGCATAGGAGGAGAGGTCTGTAAAATTGATACAACCGTTTTCACAAATAATTGTTTGCGATGCAGTAAAATTGGCAATGGCAAGGTTGCATTGAACCAGGGTGAGATGAATGGAGTCTGATGTCGAACAAAAAGTTGAACTAACTGTAACATAATACAGACCGGTTGTATCTGCATAAAAAGTAGTATCGGTATTCCCGTTTTGCCAAAGATAATTCTGGTACCCGGCAGGCGCATTAATCATAAATAGTGTAGTCTGGCAGAAGGCGGTATCGTTTCCCAATTCAACGACCGGCGAAGGGTGCTCAATAATGTTCAATACCTGGGATGTAGATTCACATTGGTGATAATTAATTTGAACGGAATAATCTCCACCAAAGGTTACCTGGATTGATTGCGTAGTTAAACTATCAGGCAGCCAGAGGTAGCTTTGCGCATACTGCGTGCTTAGGGTGATATATCCTCCGGAGCAAACATATGCTGCATCCTGACTCACCACAGGAACGGGTGGGTTTACGACAATGAAAGTATGCCTTGCAGTATCATTTGCATAACAGGTAGCGCCTGCAAGGCTGATCTCGTAAGTACCGGCTGTAATAAACTGAAAACTTGCATTATCGGAAAAATTAAAGGGAATGCCATCTGCAAGCCAGGTATAAGCAGCAGTGTGAAAAGAAGTATTGTTGAAATTCACTAGGGAACCAACACATACTGTATCATCAGCAAAAATAAATGAGGGTTCGGGAGTGAAGCAGGTCAGTTTTCCTACCCACATGTCTTTTCCACCATGGTTGCCATATATTTGTCCGTCATTGCTTTCTGAATAACCTGCCATAATATACCCACCATCAGCAGTTTGTAGAACTGATAAAGCCCGTTCACTGCCCGAACCACCGTATGCCCGGGACCAGATAATATTTCCTGCGTAATCAGATTTCATCAGCCAGCAATCTTCATTGCCATGTGACTGTGCGTTCAGCAGATCAAAATCTGTTGATGAACTTGTTCCTGCAAGCAGGTAGCCATCGGCATCGGCATTGATAATTGAGAAAGCGATATCTGAATTTGAACCACCAAAGGTTGACTGAGTAATTTTATTTCCTGCATCATCTGTTTCGATCATCCAGAACTCGCTCACCCCATGGTTTTCAATTATGTCGCTGTCGTGAGAAGTAGTATATCCGCCAACCACAATATTTCCTGATGATTTAACAAGTACAGAGAAGGCTGATTCATTTGAGGCTCCCCCGTAAGATTTTTCCCAAACAATATTTCCTGAATAATCAGTTTTTACGATCCAGAAGTCATCCCCTCCACGATTCCCGGAAACATCACAATTGTTCGAATTGCTACTTCCTGTAACAATAAATCCATTGGTAGTTTCTGTAACAGCATTGCATATATCGGTAGCAGTCCCGCCCAGTGTTTTTTCCCAGATTAAATTTCCAAGCGTATCTGCTTTTATTATCCAGAAATCTTCTCCGCCATGGTTGAATGAAACATCACCATTGTTCGATGCAGTGCTTGCGCCGATCAGCAGGTTGTCATCTGAAGTCTTTAAAAGGGCATGTGCAACATCTACCGCCGAACCTCCAAAGGTCTTCTGCCATAAAAGTGTTCCGGAGGAATTCAGTGCGACGAGCCAAACATCACTCGTATTTGTATTACCACCGTGGTTATTCGTTACATTTCCATTGTTTGAATTAACGGTTGCAAGCACAAATATTTTTCCGCTTGATAATTGTACTGCTGATACCGCAGCGTCAACCTTGTCTCCACCAAGGCATTTCTGCCATTGAAATACACCGGACGCATCTACCTTAACAACCCATACATCACTAAGTCCATGATTTCCTGTGACATTACCGTTGAAGGAACTGGTAGTGCCGACAAGAATATATCCACCATCATCGGCAAGCAATATTTTGGTAGCAGCATCATAACCGGAACCTCCAAGACTAAGTTGCCAGTCAAAAACCGGCGGAGCCTGACAGTAACCTTTTAGAAAAGAAAGGTTAAGCACAAGAAAAATCAAAAGTGATAACTTTTGTCTCATTAATCTTTTAGGTTTTGTCTTTGGTTATACAAAACTCAGCATTTGTACGAAGGATTTCAACTTTATTATACAAAGGGCTGAAGATTATGGTCTAAGGTCATGATTTTCCTTCTTTTTTGCAAAATTTCGATGTTATAGGCTGGCCGGGAGATTGCCATAATGGGTGAATTCCGGATGGAGAATTGGACAAATCTTACATCAGGGAGGTATTTGCGAATATAAGGTGATCTGGAAAATGCTTCATGCGTTTGACTACCTATATGCTTAAGTAAGGTTTTTCATTAGCAATCCCGTAAGATTGATAATAGCCCGGCCCCGTAAGGCCACGGCAAAACCGAAAAGATCCCTGCCCCGTAAGGCAGGGTTTCTTTTATACAATTACACCATCTTTCATGGTTAACTTCCTGTCAGCCATATCAGCAAGTTGAATATTGTGAGTGACGATTACAAAGGTCTGGTTCAGACTTTTCCTCAATTCAAAAAACAGTTGGTGCAATGATTCGGCCGCGGTTGAATCCAGATTACCTGACGGTTCATCAGCAAAAACAACTTTAGGATTGTTGATAAGGGCTCTTGCGACGGCAATGCGTTGTTGTTCTCCTCCTGACAATTCAGAAGGCCGGTGTGAGGACCTCTCAGCAAGATTCATCAGTTCCAACAGGTGCATTGCTTTTTTCTCAGATTCATCTTTCGGTGTACCAGCTATCAATGCAGGCATGCAAACATTTTCCAGTGCTGTAAACTCAGGTAGCAGGTGATGTTGTTGAAAAACAAAACCAATATTCTTATTCCTGAATGAAGCGAGTTGTCTCGGACTCATTTTGGTTGTTTCTTCTCCGCCAATAGTGATTTTGCCACTATCTGCACGATCAAGTGTGCCGAGGATATGCAGCAGCGTGCTTTTGCCTGCACCCGATGCTCCAACGATGGAAACAATCTCACCTTCCCTGATATTGAGGTGAATACCTTTCAGGACATGCAGCTCATTGTAAGATTTTCTTATTCCGTCGGTGATGATCATAACAGGTTTTCGGGTCCGAAGATACTATTAGATTAAAGATGGAAGATCATTTGAGGAAATACCAGTAAAATGGAATGATGGTCAACAGTCCATACAGCATTACAAATTTTGCAAAGATGCTTGCATAATGGAAATCCTTTTTAGTTTCTGCAGACGAGATAAGATAACCTAATGCAATAAATGGCACAATGAAAATTCCTGCAAGATACCAGAAGCTGATTACAGAGTTGTGGAAAAAATATTGGGCGAGGAAATAACAAATAACGATAAGGTTTAAGGCGATCAGAATGCCGAGTAGTATTTTCGTTTTAGTAATTCCAAAGCGAATTGGGAAGGTCTTACACTGTGAACGCTCATCACCTTCAATATCTTCTGCGTCCTTAATTATTTCACGTATGAGTGAAATGATAAATGCAAACACTGCGTAGATTAAAACAAAAATAATATTCGGGTAAAAATGCGGTTCGAACAATGCCACAATCAAAACAGAAAGGGCACTTAATAATGCAATGATCATATTGCCCGTAAGAAGCCTGCGCTTGAAATGAGATGAATACATGTATAAGGAAACGGCAGAGAAGGGCAAGAGGAAACCCATGGCTGGTGTGTTTTCCCTGAAGCCCAGTACAATTCCTACGATACTGCCAAAAGCGAAAAGTATATAAGCAGTAAGTGATGCTGATTGAGCGGATATTTTTTTTCCGATTATGTTTTTACCGGGTTTGTTTATTTCATCAATATGAATGTCAAAAACATCATTGATGATATATCCTCCAGCAGCGATGGCCATTGTTGCAAACATTAAAATGAAAAACTCCGGTTTGGAAAGATGTTGAGGGAATGTCCCCGTATTATTAAATTCAGTGATGTAGGCAGGCATGATGATGCAATAGCGCACAAGGAATTGTGTGAGTGCAATAATGACCAGATTGACCGGTCGTAAGATTTGTAGTCTTGACAACATCAAAGAGTTTCGTAATTAATATTTACCAGTTGCCGGCATAGTCGTACCGGGTAGGGAAATGACTTATCAGGTACTGATATTTTGTAAATGTAATTTGCCGGAAGTGAAGATAATCATGTGCCAGCCAGTTACTAAGAAACATTTCTGCAGATAATTCCCCGGCATTGGGATGATGGTGAATGTTTTTCCATGGCGGTGAAGAAAGTGATTTCAGCCATTTTACCGACTGATCTCTTTCATCGTTAAACTTCAGTAGCATATCTTCAAAATTTCTTTCCATGTATTTTCGTTCTGTAACCCAGCCCTGTGGATCAATTTTCGGCATGAGTTGTTCCGGCATTTCAAGGGTGTGTTTTAGTCTTGCACGAAAATCTTCGCGCTCTTCATCATGTAAATGGCATAAAATCTCAAGCAAGCACCATTTGTCCTGTTGTGGTTTCCACACTATTTCTTCTTTGCTTAATCCCTGAAACAAAGATTTGAAAACGTCTTTGTTGAACTCAAGTTTTGAAATAATTTCGGAAGGGTGCATTTTGAAGTCAGATGTTATAAGTTAGAAGTCACAAATCACAAATCACAAATCACAAGTCACAAATCACAAGTCAAAAGTCACAAGTTAAAAGTCACAAGGCGAATTTGATAGGCTGAGCTACAAAGTTGTTACTTATGTTTTCGCAAGATTTATAATTTGCAAATTCGTACCCCGAAACTTCGGGGCGTTATTCGTACAACCATTTTTTTTGCAATCTCATCGTCTGCTCAATTACATCCCGTACACACCCTTCGCCGCCTTTTTTATCTGAAACATAGATCGAGATTTCTTTAATTTCTGTGGCAGCGTTGGCAGGGCAGGAAGCAATGCCGCATAGTTTCATGGGGGCTACGTCAGGAACATCATCCCCCATATATAAAATGTTTTCCACCGCGAGGGTGTACTTTGATATAACCTGCTTCAGCGTACTTATTTTATCCTCAATCCCAAGAAAAACATCTTCAATTCCCAGTCCGTTGAGTCTTGTCTTTACGGCTTCTGATTTACCTCCTGAAATGATCACGATACGATAACCTTTTTTAACTGCAAGCTGCAAAGCGTAGCCGTCTCTGATATTCATTGTGCGTGCCTGTTCCCCTGTTTGCAAAAGAATAAGCGAACCATCGGTGAGTACACCGTCAACATCAAATACAAAACAGGAGATTTTGCGAAGCTTTTGTTTGAAGTTTTCCATGTCGCTAAATTATTCAATTAAGTGCTATCTTTGATTTCTTAATTCTTAAGCCATGAAAAAGTTTTTCAACGTAATTGCCATTGGAGGAGCTTTGTTTTGTCTCACTTCTTGTGCCACGGTATTTGGCGGAAAAGTCGGAGCCTGTCAGCGCACGCCTCCTGCTCCGGGACAAGCGATGCGAAAAGTACGCACAGGTGCCCTCATCGCAGATATATTTCTGTTTCCTCCCGGCATATTCATTGACTTCATGACATGTGCTATTTTCAAGCCTTGCGGAGAGGACGAGAAAAAAGCAGATAAAGTGCAATAGGTCAGAGGCTCAAGCCGCTTTCCTGTTCAATACTTTCACTTAAGAGTTTGTAGATTTTTTGCAGGACAGGTTCCTTTTTCAGCATTGCAAGGTGCTCTTCAATAATCTTTACGTCGCCTCTTTTAGCAGGTCCGGTTTGAGCCACTCCGGGAGTTACTTTGATCGCCTTGATTACGGTTTCATGCATTAACGGGCCGAGCAAAGGAAAGGGAATGTTCTTCTTCATCAGGATCTTTTCGGCCTGCACAAAAAGATGGTTGCTGAAATTGTTGGCGATGACAGCTGCAAGGTGAACTGTCTTGCGGTCCGCAGACGACATTTCAAAAACAAAAGGTGAAACAGATCTTGCTAAAGAAGCAATTGCGGAGAATGTGGCCGCGTTGTTTCCTTCGACTAGCAGCGGCACTTCATTAAATCTGATATTTCTTTCCTTTGAAAAGGTTTGCAACGGATAAATGACTCCATGGTTTGAAAACTTCTTCCCGAAAATTTTTATAGGCACAGAACCGGAAGTGTGTACGATAATTTTATTTTTGGATGATAAAGACTTAAGGAATTCTTTGATCGCGTGATCGCTAATGGAAATAATATACAAATCAGCTGAAGTTGAAATTGATTTTATGTCAGTGGTGTATTTGGATCTAAGTTTTTTTGAAAGTTCTCTTGAAGACGATTCAGATCTGCTATAGACCTGCAAGATTTCATGTTTTGCTTTTTTCAATGCAACACCGAAATGGGTGGCCACATTTCCGGCACCGATGAGTACAATTTTCATTTCAGGAAACTGGTTTAGAATTGGCTGATTTTATTCTCTGCCTGATGGCAATGAAGGATCCAAGGATCATCAATACGCAACCCATCCACAGAATATTGATTCCCGGAAATATGATGGCTTTCATAATGATGAATTCTTTTTTGTTGGATTTCTTTTCCGCTACTGCCAGTTCAAGTTTGCCTGTGGCAGGATCAATTTTTCCAAATGAAAATTTAACTCCTAACGTGTCAACAAGGGCTTCTTTTGAATACACCTGCATGTCGTGAATGATGAAAAGCGGCTCTGCATTGTAAGTATTCTGGTTAATGTCTTCAATTAGCAGCTGTGCTCCAACAGCAATATCGGCATCGTTTAGTTGTAGCGCATTCTTGTCAATATCTTTATTTAAGCCTTGAACTATTACCATGCTATTGCTAATCATGAAGGTGTCACCAATAGCAACAGTATGTGTTTGGGGTGCCTGCCAGTCACCTGAAGCCCCTTCTTTATCTTCGGGAACATAATAGGTGAGATGCGTGTAAATGTCCTTGGTGAGAAAATGTTTTGTTGCCGGTTCAGCCACGTTTCCCATTCTGGCATTTATCTGAATGATAGGCTTGAGTTCAAATTGTTTTTCCTTGATTCCTGTTGATGTATTTAGCTTAAAATATTCTATGGTATAAAGTGTATTTACGCCTTCTAATTCCTTGCCTTTATACACTACCCAGTATTCGCCCATAGGCAACGTATCCGTTCGCTGCTCCACCATGATATTCTCATTATTTGGGAAATCTTTTCCAAGATCTACCATCTTCATGTTTTGTGAGATGACTTGTTTTTTTGAATTTGAGATCAACGCACCAAGCAGTATGAGGGCAATCCCAGCATGTGCGATGCTTGCCCCACCGAAGGAAAATTTGCCTTTCAGTATGCGTAACAAATAATCCATATTGGCGGTGAATGCAAATACGGATGCAAAAAACAAAGCGTAGTATTGAGGAGGATATACCTTCAGGATAAAGGCGCAACCAACTGTTACAAGTAATGAAAGTGTAAAAGGAATGAGCAATCTTTTTCTTACCGTTATTGAATCACTTTGTTTGTATTTGAAGAATTGCCCGATTCCGATCAACAGACAAATAAGGATCGCTACCGGCACCTGCCAGCGATTATAATGATCAATGGCATCCACAGGTGGTGCCATCTTCAATCCGAATAATTTATTGATGACGGGAATAGAAGTCGTGATGGTGATCTGAATACATCCTATCAGTAGTACCAGAGAACCTATGAACATCCAGAATTCCCGTGATGATAGTTTTTCATCTTCATGCTGAATGCTGATTGATTTTCTATTCTTCACGAGGAACCAGATAGCAAGGGCAAGAAAAAAAAGAATGTAGAGTACCAGATGACCGGTCATGCCCAGATCTGTAAAGGCATGCACTGAAGTATCTCCCAATATACCACTGCGGGTTAGAAAGGTAGAGTAGAGAACGAGAATAAAAGTAATGATGGAAAGCAGGTAAGCGGAGATCAAAGAGTGTTTTCTTGCTTTGTAAATCAGCATGACGTGTGCTGCACCAACAAGCGTCATCCATGGAACAAGTGATGCATTCTCAACCGGATCCCAGGCCCAAAAGCCACCAAAGCTCAATGCTTCATAAGCCCATGCAGCACCCATTAAAATTCCTGTGCCAAGTATCATCACGGAGAAAAAAGTATATGGCAAGGCGACCTCAACCCATTCAGTAAATTTTTTGCGCATCAGGCCGGCCATGGCGAATGAAAAGGGAATTACAGTAGAGGCAAAGCCGAGAAAAAGCGTAGGAGGGTGAATAGTCATCCAGTAATTCTGCAAGAGTGGGTTTAGTCCGCGGCCGTCAGACAGTTTGCTGAGGTAATCAGGCATTTGTACAAATGGCAGGTTGGCAAATTCAGGTGCTTCGCGCAGCAGAATAAAAGGGTTGTTACCGATCTTATGGTTGAATATCACTACTCCCAAAAGCATCGAGCCCAGAAAACTCTGTACAAGAGAGACATTGATCATGACTCCGCTTTCCCATTCGCGGGATTTATAGATCACCACCCATGAAAGGATTGTGTTCCAGAACATCCACAGGAGAAAGCTACCTTCCTGTCCTTCCCACATACAGGAAAGGATATAACGCATGGGCATTATTTTGTTGGAATGCTCCCATATAAAAAAGTACTCAAACCGGTGCCTTAGGATAAGAGACATGATCACACCGAAAATTCCAATAATGGATATGGTATGTACTAAAAATGATTTCCGCGCGATCTTTCTCCATGAGTCTTCGCCGGTCCGTAACGCAAAGATGTAGCTGAATGAAGAGAAAAGGGCAGAAGTGAATGCAAGAATGATGAGCATATTTCCGAGTTTGCCCCAGAAAAGTTCTTCGCCTATATATTGAATTGTTGTATCCATAAAATAAAATCACCCTTCGGCTCTGCTAAGGGTGAGGTTACCAAGTATTTTAATAAACTAATAAACCATTCAACTAATCAACTAATTACTATTTGTAGTCGCTTTAATATCTTCCTTCGGATTATTGTATTTCGAAGGGCATTTCATCAGCACGTCAGAAGCGTGAAACTCTTCGCCGGCCATTTTGCCGATAATTACTATTTGTTCGCTGCGGTCAAAATCCTGCGGCTTGGTTTTATTTAAAAGCACCTTACACTCTTTACCTTCATTGTCCGTCATGTAAAAGGCAAACAGGTTTGCATTCACTTCCGGATGATAATCCTGAGGTTTTTCCTTGTTCAATTTCCCGACTATGTGAAATTCTTTATTTGGGTGTTCATCAGCAAGTGCAAAGGATGCATAGGTGCTTGAATCGCTGACGGTACTCATAATTGCTGCAATGGCAATGGCAATTACGGCGAGGGCGATGATGTATGATTTTTTCATTTAAAGTGCGAAGGTACTATTTTACCAAAATGTTTCCAGCTAAGTTGTTAAGATGATCCAGTGGTTATTTAAAGAGAGTGTTCCGGATGGTCAACGGGATTTGTGTTGTTATTTTACTTTTTATCCGATATCTTCTTTTCCAGAGCAGATACTTTTTTTCCAATCATAAAAAGATAGATAAACAGTCCGGTCAGGATAATGGCCATTATGGCAATCACTACATAAATTTTTCCATCTGACCTGAATGTATCAGCCATCTCAACATCCTGTGGGTTTTGTGCTGATGTTATGAACGGAATAAGGTACAAAAGTGCAAAGGCGAATCTGGATTTATGCTGTTGGAGCTTTTTCATGACTGAGATTCTTCGATTTGATTATTAATTTTATGCAATCGGATGCGGATGTCTGCAATCCAGAATGCGAGAAGTGACCAGCCGATCACGGCAGGATAAAATATGAGGCGCATGTTACTGTCAAGGTCGTATTTGGCAAAAGCCGGATTGCCGCCATTCCCGGGATGCAAAGAATCCGTAAGCCGCGGAAGGATGAAGATAAATACAGTCATCAGTGCAAAGGCAAAAATGCTGTACACTGCAGAAATGCGTGCACGTTTTTGTTCATCATCAATAGAATTCCGCAGGAGGAAGTAAGCGAAGTAAACAAGCATTGTGGCAGCAGCGCCATTCAGTTTTACGTCGTTTGTCCACCATGCGCCCCAGGTATATTTTGCCCACAGACTTCCGGTAAGCAAGCCAAGAATTCCGAATACAATTCCTACCCTGGCATATTCTTCTGCTTTCACATCAAGATCCAGGTCGTTTTTAGAAAGGAATTTGAAGCTGTAATACAACGATGCAACAAGCACAGCGATCATTGAAAACCACATCGGCACATGGAAAAATAAGTTGCGGATGGTTTCATGCAAAATCGCCAATCGCGGAACAGGAACGAGCAAACCACCGATGAGAGTGATGAACAGAAATATAATGCAAACAATTTTCCACCAAGAAAGAGAAACCCTGAACTTTGGAATTTTTATTGAATGTTCGAGCTCAAGTTTTCCACTGACATGAACTTTTTTTATTTCTTCATCCATTAAATGATATTGTTTAATTTAAATTGGTAAATTCGTAATAATTAGTTATTCCGATTATTACCCTATTGCCACAACTCACCCCGACCCTAAAGGGCGCTTACGCACAAGATTCATGAGTTGTAATTGAACTTATTTCCCATTGCCTACTGCCTACTGCCTATTGTCTAAAGCCTTTGCTTCCCTCACTCTTAACCATAAAGGGCGCCTCCCTCTTGACACATTAATATGAATTAAATTTCTTGTCTCTTGTCTCTTGTCTCTTGCTAACTTGTTTTTATTTGCAAATTCGCATCGTTTCGCTATTCGTACTACTACTCGCGCCAAAGGTAAGGAAACAACAAATAACTCAATGCCATCGTCAGAAGATTAAGGGCAAGGAGAATAATCAGGAATTTGTAGTTTACGCTCCATGCCAGGCCGTCCATAGCATTTTTGGTAAATCGTATAATGGTGATCAGCAATGGAATCAATATGGGGAATGAAAGAATGGCCATCAGTGTACTGTTGCCGCCTGCCTTGCTGGCTATGGCAGAGATTAACGTCATGATGCTGGCAAAACCCATACAACCCAGTATCATACCGATGATAAACATGGGTAAATCCTGAACCAGGTTTCCAATAAAGATAGAGTAGAATAGGAGGTTGATAAGGGAAAGCACAAGGAGAAGCAGGACATTGTAAACCGTCTTTGAGATGATGACAGCGGATGCAGTGGTGAGTGTATAATAGTACAACAGGCGACCGCGATTTTCTGTCATAAAGCTTTTTGCAACAGCATTTACTGAAGCAAAGAGCATGATGATCCAAAAAAGTGCATTCCAGGTAGGAGGATCAATGATTTGTTTAAAGGATAAATAACAAACGAAGATGGTTGAAATCACATATAGCAGCAACCCGTTGAATGAGTATTTTGATTTCCATTCAAGGGAGATTTCTTTGCGGATGAGGTGGGTGATTTCTTTCA
>CAYHHK010000099.1:11116-15164 GCA_964356415.1 uncultured Flavobacteriales bacterium | reverse complement strand
GCGGAAGCAGCTCCGGAAGGAGAAGCACAAGCGTAAGAAAGCAAGAGTCAAGATATTAGAATCAAGATTCAAGAAAACAAAAATCCGTTCTACCCCGAAGCATCGGGATCAGGACGGATTTTTTATTGGATGAATTTCTTTGTGAATCTTTGTGCTCTTAGTGCCTTTGTGGCGACTGTTTATATCTTAAAAAATGAAGAAGGAATTGTCACTCAAAAAGATCGGTTTTATCAGCAAGCTGAATGGCTATAAAGGTGAACTTGTGCTTGCCACCAATGAGGAAGATTTTTTTGAAGAGAAGTTCTTATTCATGATGATGGATGGTATACCGGTACCATTTTACGTAGAAAGTCTCTTTGAAAGAGGAGGGAATGTAATTGTAAAGTTCGAAGATGTAAATGACGAACCCAAAGCTTTGCAAATGGTAAAGCGCGAAATTTTTATTGAACAGAAAAACAAGAAAAAAGCAACGGCCAGCATTTCAATTCAGAACCTGATTCATTATTCGATTGTTGATTCTGTTTTTGGGGACCTTGGCCCCATCATCCGCATTGAGGAATATCCACAGCAGGAAATTGCCGTTTGCCTGGTAAAAGAGAAAGAAGTTCTTATTCCCCTCAACACCGATTTCATCGACAGCATTGATGATGATAAAACGACCATTTTTGTTACACTTCCGGAGGGATTAATTGACATATATATTCTATAAACGGTCACGGAAAAGGAGCTTGCGGCGATTTTGGTTTCAAATTGATTCAGCCCGGATTTGTCTTAATACTTAATACTCCTTACTTTGGACTTTCCATATGTCCGAAACCACATTTCGCTTCAGACAGTTTACCATCAATCAGGATAAGTGTGCCATGAAGGTAGGTACTGATGCCGTCCTGCTTGGTGCTTGGGTAAATCCGAATGTGTCTCAGCACATCCTTGATATTGGCACAGGCACAGGCATCATTGCGCTGATGCTAGCCCAGAAATCTACGGGAATCATCCATGCCGTCGATATCGATGAAGGTGCTTTTAAGCAGTGCAAAGAAAACTTCAGAATATCTCCGTGGAGCGAACGTCTTCTCCCCTTTCATGTTTCATTTCAGGAATTTGCAGACACATCTGAAAAAAAATACGACCTGATCGTAAGCAACCCGCCTTACTTTCATCATGCGTCAAAGCCACCGGAAGAACTTCGTTCACAGGCAAGGCACCACGACCAGCTGACTTTTGATGATTTACTATTGGGAGCAAAAAAGATTTTGACGCCGGAAGGAAAACTGTGCGTCATTCTTCCAATCAAAGAAGGAATGGAATTCATGGACATAGCCATGCGAAATGGATTATTTTGTCAGCGCATGATGAAGGTGAAAACCAAGCAGGAGCGGCCGGAGAAGAGAGTGATGATGGAATTCACCACCCGATTTGGCGTAATGGATGAATCAAGCATCGTTATTCATGATGCAATTGATCAGTTCAGCAATGAATACAGGAAACTAACCGGAGATTATTATTTATAACCTTAGGATCAATCAGGCAATTCCTTCTTCGTTACCCCTGCCATTTTTCGCATTTCAATAACTGCATAGTGCATTCTTCCTACACAAGTATTGATATTGATCTTTAGCAGTTTTGAAATTTCTTTGAACGACAGTCCACCATAATGACGGAGGATCACCACTTCACGCTGGTGGTCAGGAAGGCGTTCAATCATCCTGCGGACGGCAGCAGTTTTTTCATCTTCGATGATACGTTCAACCGGATTCAGGCCCCGCTCAGGAATTACATCAAATGGACTCCATTCTTCATTTTCCCTGATCATTACTTTGTTTTTCTGAGTCCGGAAATAATCCAGCACAATGTTTCTTGCAATACACATTGCCCAGGGAAGAAATTTACCCTGCTCGTCGTAATTTTTCTTCCGGAGGCTTGTAATGATTTTTACAAAACAATCCTGGAATAAATCTTCCGCCAGTTCACGATTACGAACGAGATAGAAGATCACAGAATAAATCCGCTCTTTATAGCGTAACAGGAGTTCAGCGAGTGCATGTTCGTGGCCTTTCTGGTAGGCGTGCACAAGCTCTTCGTCAGTCATCAGATGTGGATGGTTCATAGTACTTCCGCTTTAATGGTTAAAGTGATAGATTGCTCTGATCAGAGAGCGCAAACAATAAAGTAGAAGTTGACTATAGTATCCCCGCGTTAAAAATTAAAATCAAAAAAGAAAAGTAAAGTTTTACTCTATGGGCGTGGGAATTGTTTAAATGTAAGGTCAAATGTAAATGATGAAAACTTGTTTTGCAAATTTATTTTCATATTTCATTAACAAAAGCAGGATGAAATCTTACAAAAGAACCGGAGCTAACAAGGACAAAAGCCCGGTTGTATTCGTATTTTTGTCAAAAATCGCAAAATGAACGAATATCCGGCAGTAAAAAATTACATAGCAGGAAGCTTTACAAATGGTACTGCAAAAACCATGGAAGTGATCAGCCCCCTCAATGGAAGTATCATTTCTACTGTGCCCCTATCCACTGCCAAAGAACTGGATGCAGCCGTTATTGCTGCCAGGGCGGCATTTCCTTCATGGAGCGCTATGCCGATAAAAGAAAGGGTACAGTTTTTTTACCGCTATAAATCACTGCTTGAAAAGCATATGAATGAACTATCTGAAATGGTTCATCTCGAGAATGGTAAGACCCTTGATGAATCAAAAGCTGAAGTTGAGAAGAGTATTGAACTGACAGAGTTTGCCTGCTCCCTACCCCAACTCATTTCAGGTGAATTACTGGAGGTAAGTAAAGGTGTTGAGTGCAGGGTTGAACACAAACCACTTGGTGTAGTTGCATCCATAGCTCCGTTTAATTTCCCAAACATGGTTCCACACTGGACAATTCCAAATGCCATTGCACTTGGGAATTGTATGATATTAAAACCAAGTGAACAGGTACCGATCTCTTCAAATAGAATTGCAGAACTTCTGAAAGAAGCCGGGCTTCCTGATGGAGTATTTAATATTGTGAATGGAGACAGGGAAATAGTTGAAGCGATCTGCGACCATCCCGGGATTGAAGCTGTTTCATTTGTTGGATCAACAAAGGTTGCAAAGATCGTTTACCAGAGAGCCACATCAAATCTCAAAAGATGTTTAGCCCTCGGTGGAGCAAAAAATCATCTCATTGTCCTTCCAGATGCCCACCCGGATATGACAGCCACCAATGTAACCGCCAGCATGAGTGGATGCGCCGGTCAGCGTTGTATGGCTGCAAGTGCAATGGTAGCGGTAGGGCAAATTGACGCCATCATCGGCAAGATATGCGATGAGGCAAAAAAGATCGTTCCCGGAAAAAATCTTGGAAGTGTTATTAGCAAAGAAGCAAAAGAGAGAATTGAGCGATATATTTCAGAAGCAGAAAAAGCAGGAGCGAAAGTCCTTGTTGACGGACGCAACTACAAAGTAGATGGACTGGAAAATGGTTTTTATGTAGGTCCAACGGTAATTGATTTCGTCACTCCGGAAATGGCCATTGCAAAAGAAGAAGTGTTTGGTCCTGTGCTGGCAATCATCAGGGCAAAAGACCTGGATGAAGCAATTGCCATAGAAAATTCTTCTTCTTATGGTAACGCTGCTTCTGTTTTCACACAAAGCGGCGGAATGGCACGGCAGGTGATGGAACGTGCAAGTGCAGGAATGATTGGAGTGAATGTAGGCGTTCCTGTTCCCAGAGAACCGTTTTCCTTTGGCGGATGGAACGACAGTAAATTCGGAGTCTGCGACATCACCGGAAAAAGTTCTATTGAATTCTGGACAAAGCTGAAGAAGACTACCGTGAAGTGGAATCCTGAGGGGAAAACGAACTGGATGAGCTAACAGGTACGAATAACGAATCAATGCGAATTTACTGAGGTACGAATAACCAATGTTTACGGATGTACGAAAAACGAATCAATACGAATTTTCGAATAGTGGTCTTTACCTAACCGACTATTGAAAATTCAAAACTTGTTATCCGGTCCACCAATGACCAATGACCAATGACCAATGACCAATGAC
>CAYHHK010000099.1:0-11016 GCA_964356415.1 uncultured Flavobacteriales bacterium | reverse complement strand
ACCAATGACCAATGACCAATGACCAATGACCAATGACTTAATGACTTAATGACCTTTTGCCAATGACAAATGATGAAATTTTAAAGAACAACCTCGACTACACCATTTTTTCCTGGAGCAAACAATCCGGATTGAATCCACTCAATATTAAATCAGCCAAAGGAGTCTATCTCTATGACAGAAGTGGAAAAAAGATCCTTGATTTTTCCTCTCAACTGATGAACATGAACATCGGTCATGGACATCCGAGGGTGAAAGAAGCGGTAATGAGGCAAATGGATGAAGTAAGTTTTGTTCATCCGGGAATGATCACAAAAGCACGTGGAGAATTAGGAAAGAAATTATCAGAGATCACTCCCGGCTCATTAAAGAAAACCTTTTTCACCAATGCAGGAGCTGAAGCAATTGAAAATGCTGTCAAGTTTGCACGGCTTTATACAGGCCGACATAAAATTGTTTCTCTTTATCAAAGCTACCACGGTGCCTCTTATGGTGCATTGAGCGTAGGAGGAGACCCAAGAAAACTTCCGCATGATTCACAGCAATCACCGAATTTTATACATGTGGAGAATCCATATTTCTATCGATGTCCATGGAACAGCACAACTCCGGAATCATGCACTGAAAACGCATTGGCCCACATGGAAAGAATTATCAAGTATGAAGGACCTGGTAATGTTGCTGCCATATTGATGGAAGGAGAAAGTGGATCCAGTGGATGCATCAAATATCCGGCAGGATACTGGAAGGGTGTTCGTGCAATTGCAGACAAGTATAGCATACTGCTTATCGCTGATGAAGTGATGAGCGGATTCGGCAGAACAGGGAAATGGTTCGGCGTAGATCATCATGGAGTTGTTCCGGACATCATGTGTTTTGCGAAAGGATTGACTTGTGGTTACATTCCTCTGGGCGGAATGATTGTGAAAGAAGAGCTGATCAATCATTTTAATGACAAGCCACTTCCGTTAGGACTCACCTACTCTGCCCATGCTGTTGCCTGTGCTGCTGCTGTGGAAGTATTAAAAATTTACGAGGATGAAAATCTAATTGAGAATGCTTCGAAGATGGGAGCCTATATGACTTCGCAAGTTGAAAAGATGAAAGAAAAACATCCAAGCATCGGGGATTTCCGGTCGACCGGATTACTTGGATGTGTTGAACTGGTAAAAAACCGGGATACAAAGGAACCAATGGCACCATGGAATGCTTCACCATCCGAAATGGACATTATGAATAAGGTGAATGCAAAACTTGTTGAGTTAGGCCTTTTCACCTTTGTGAGATGGAACTATATTTTTACTTGTCCGCCGTTGTGCATTACAAAAGATGAAATGGATGTGGGGCTTGAAATTATTTCAAAGGCAATTGCTGTTGCAGATAATTACTGCAATTAAAACCGTTTAAATTCTAAAATGAAAGATTCCCGAAGGACTTCATGTTCAAATTGAATAAAAAAGAGTTTCGCAACTTGAGGTCACAAATTGTGACCTCAAGTTGGGGAGGAGAAAGATATTTACCAATGGCATTTACTGAACAGGGTGTTGCCATGTTATCAAGTGTGCTGAACAGTAAGCAGGCTATCGCAGTTAACATCAGAATCATTCGGGTTTTTACAAAAATACGCGAGATAATTTCATCTAATAAGGATATACTTCTGAAATAAGATTGATGACAGAAGAGAAAAAAAAATCTACGTTATACAGCGAAGATCTCGCTCCTGTTCCACCAGAGAAACGCACATGGACGACATGGAACTATGCTGCGCTCTGGATCAGCATGAGTTTATGCATCCCTACCTACATGCTTGCAAGTTCACTCATCTCAGGAGGAATGAACTGGTGGCAGGCCATACTCACTATTTTCATAGGAAATACCGTTGTATTGATACCAATGATATTGAACGGCCATGCGGGCGCTAAATATGGTATTCCTTTTCCTGTACTGGCCAGGGCTAGTTTTGGGGTGGTCGGGGCCAATATCCCTGCAATGCTGAGAGCAATTGTTGCATGCGGATGGTTTGGAATTCAAACCTGGATTGGAGGCTATGCACTATATCTTATGTTCAGAATCTGGATTCCTTCATTTGAAAACCTTCCTCAGATATTCCCTTCTTCATTCAGTTTGCAAACCGGACCTGCAATAACGTTTTTTCTATTTTGGTTATTGAATATGTATGTCGTCTATCTTGGTGTTGAAAGCATCAGGAAACTCCTTGTATTCAAGGCATTTTTTCTTCCTGTTGCCGCACTGGCATTATTATTCTGGGCTATCTCTGCCGGTCATGGACTTGGACCTATTCTGGCGCAGCCATCAAAATTTACAACAAGTGCAGAGTTCTGGAATTTTTTCTTTCCGGGATTGACTGGAATGGTCGGTTTCTGGGCGACGTTGTCACTCAACATTCCTGATTTCACACGCTATGCAAAAAGTCAGCGTGCACAGATTACCGGGCAAGCAATTGGCCTTCCTCCTTCCATGACATTGTTTTCATTTATCGGGGTCGTGGTAACATCTGCGACTTTTATCATTTACGGAGAAACAATATGGGATCCACTCGTGCTTGCAGGAAAATTTGAAAGCAAATTACTAGTAAGTATTGCGATGATCGCTGTTACAATCTCTACACTTGCTACTAACATTGCAGCCAACATTGTAAGTCCAGCAAATGACTTTGCGAATCTGTCCCCCTCAAAAATAAATTTCCGAAAGGGAGGATACATCACAGGTATCATTGGCATTTCAATTTTTCCTTGGAAGTTGATAGCAGATCCGAACGGCTATATTTTTACATGGCTTATCGCTTATTCAAGTCTACTTGGACCGGTAGGAGGAATTATGATTGCTGATTATTTTTTCATCCGTAAGAAAAATTTGGTTCCCGATGACCTGTATTCCCACAGTGGGGTTTATAACTACAAGAACGGATTTAACAGAGCAGCTATAATTGCATTGCTTGCAGGAATTCTTCCGAATGTACCCGGATTCCTGCTGACAATTCAGGTGATCTCCGGTGATGCATTTCCTGAATGGATCTCCCATCTTTACAACTATGCATGGTTTGTTGGCTTTGGTGTCTCGTTTTTCGTTTATTTGCTACTTATGAAATCTCAAAGCAATAAATAATCCAACCATAAATGAAAAAACACGGTCTGATATTAATGGCATTCCTATTCATTTTTGAGATAGGATATTCACAAAAAAAACAAACAGGAACAACTCGCAATAACGCTATTGATACTTTACTGATCAACAAACTTCGTTACAGGTGTATTGGTCCTTTTCGTGGTGGAAGATCGCTTGCAGTTACCGGTATCGCTGACAAAAGTAACATCTACTACTTTGGAGCTGTGGGTGGCGGCATCTGGAAAACGGAAGATGGCGGCAATAGCTGGAATCCTGTTTCTGATTCAGCATTTCACAGTAGTTCTGTTGGTGCAATCACTGTGGCTCCTTCTAATTCCAATATTATTTATGCCGGAATGGGTGAAGCTGAAATGCGGGGTAATATCAGTTTTGGTGATGGTATTTACAAAAGTTCTGATGCAGGCAAAACATGGAAACACGTTGGACTGGATAAATCATATTCAATCAGCACCATTGTCATTCATCCGCAAAACCCTGATCTGGTTTATGCCTGTGCGATGGGTAATATTTATGGGCCCAATGCCGAACGTGGCTTGTATCGAACAAAGGATGGTGGCGTAAATTGGGAACGCATCCTCTTTAAAAATGACAGTACAGGTTGTATCAGCGTTTCATTTGATATGCAAAATCCCAATACAATGTATGCTTCCCTATGGCAGGCCTATCGCAATAACTATTCATTGAGCAGTGGCGGAGATGGATGCGGAATGTACAGGAGTACTGATGGAGGAAACTCCTGGAAAAATATTTCAACGCAACCCGGTTTGCCTGTTGGGCTATCAGGAAAAATAACGGTGAGTTCTTCTCCTGCTCAAAGTAAACGGGTGTGGGCCATGATTGAAAATGAGAATGGCGGTTTATTCAGAAGTGATGACGATGGAGAGCATTGGACGCGCACAAGTGACTATCGGGAATTAAGAAAGCGTCCATGGTATTTCAGCACGATAGTTCCCGATCCTGTGAGCCCCAATACCATTTATGTATTGAATGTGGATTGGTATAAAAGCACCGATGGCGGTTTTGCATTTTTCAAAATGAAATCAATGCATGGTGATCACCATGATCTATGGATTGACCCAAAAAATTCGCAACGAATGATATTGGGTGATGACGGTGGTGCCACAGTTAGTACTGATGGAGGCTTGAATTGGACAGAACTTGATATCCCAACTGCACAATTTTATCATGTGAATCTTGACAATGATTTCCCTTATCATGTATATGGTGCGCAACAGGATAATTCAAGCATCAGGATCAGCAGTGCTTCCAATGGTCATGGAATTGGCAGAGATGAATGGTTCCCGGTTGCAGGCGGAGAAGCAGGATACATTGTACCCGATCCGAATAACAGCGACATTACTTATGGCGGAGAATATGACGGACAACTGAGTACCTATAATAAAAAAAATGATCAGTACAGAATAATCTCGGTTTATCCTGAGGCATGGACGGGTTCCGGAGCTGAGAGCAAACAGTATCGTTTCAACTGGACGTTTCCGATTGCTTTATCACCACATAACAGGAATACTATTTATGTTGGTTCCCAATTTGTTCACCGCACTACAAATGGAGGTGAGAGCTGGGAAACAATAAACCCTGATCTTACCCGTCATGACCCTAATACAATGAAACCAAGCGGAGGTCCGATTACCAAGGACAATACCGGTGCAGAAGTTTATGCTGATGTTTTTGCGTTGGCAGAATCTCCGGTGAAAAAGGGAATTATCTGGGCAGGATCTGATGATGGCTATGTAAGCGTAACAATTGATGACGGAAAAACCTGGAATCGCGTAACACCTTCCGGTCTTCCGGATTTTGCACTGATCTCCATCATCGAACCATCCCATTTTGATGAAGCAACTTGTTACGTATCAGCAACCCGGTATAAACTTAATGACAGAACTCCATATCTATTTAAAACGACTGATTACGGGAAAACATGGAAACTGATAACCACGGGAATCAGAGCCGGAGATTATACACGTGTGATCCGCGAAGACCCTTCATGTAAAGGATTGCTGTTTGCGGGGACGGAAACCGGAGTCTACATTTCACTTGATGATGGGGGACACTGGCAGTCATTCAGACAAAATCTTCCGGTAACACCTGTTCATGACATTCAGATTCAAAACCGTGATCATGACCTGGTGCTAGCCACACATGGGCGCTCATTCTGGATCATGGACGACATTACACCTTTGTATCATTTGCAGGATGCTGCGAATTCAGAAACGGGATTTTTGTTTTCGCCAAGAAAAACTGTACGGGCTCACAATGGATCTTATTATAGTCCTCAGATGCAGGAAGGAGAAAATGCTCCCGGCGGATTGCTTTTGAGGTATTATTTCAAACACAAGCCTGATTCAGAATGCACGATGACTTTCTTCACATCAGCAGGTGATTCAATAATCACCTATTCTAATGTTAAGGATAATAAAAATGAACCTATAAAAATTTCCAAAGAGTTCTATCAGGATATAAAAATGGTTCGGCCGGGAATATTGGCTGCTGATTCAGGAATGAATTCGTTTGTATGGGATTTAAGATATCCCGATGCAACTTCCATAAAGACCGGCAATAAGGCATTTATCAATGGCTCACTTGCAGGACCAAGAATACCTCCCGGTAACTATACTGCAAAACTTGCTGTCAATGGAAAAGTGATATCTAGTCAGGGTTTTGAAATCCTGAAAGACCCAAGGATCAATTTTTCTGATGAGGATTTAAAGAAGCAATTTAGTCTCGCAAAAAAAATTACTGAAAAAATATCAGAAACACACACCGGAATAAACACTATTCGCAGCATTACAAAAGGTGTTAACGACTTTTCAGCATCAATAAAGGATAGCGCTGTTGTAAAAAAATACAGAAGCGCCACCACCCCACTACTTGATTCCCTTAAAAAAGTTGAGGAGGAATTAACACAACCAAAAGCCGTCACAGATTATGACCTTTTTAACTTTCCGACAAAGCTGAATGATAAGCTTGCAGGTCTCAAAGATGCAGTACTCACTGCTGATGCTGCCCCGACTTCACAAATGTATCTGGTATATGCTGATCTGGAAAAACGCGTGAATGTTCAGTTGGAGAAACTTAAAGTAATCACAGCAACGTTACTTCCTCCGGTAAATAATATGGTTGAAGATGAAAAATTGTATTTGATCAAATAAAGGACAGAATCATGATAGATGAATTTATGGAGGCTGCAATCGGAGAAGCCCATCAAGGATTATCGGAAGGCGGAATTCCGATAGGATCCGTTCTTGTCCGTGATGGTAAAATAATCGGCCGCGGACACAACAAACGCGTGCAGGACGGCGACCCCATAACGCATGCTGAAATCGATTGCCTGCGCAATGCCGGCCGTGTAGGAAACTACAAAAACGCTATCCTCTACTCTACCCTGATGCCTTGCTATTTATGCGCAGGAGCTGTGGTACAATTCGGTATCAAAAAAGTTTTTGCAGGGGAGAATGAAACATTTGCAGGTGCAAGGGAATTTATGGAGTCGCACGGCGTTGAAGTAATTAATATTGAATCTAAGGAATGCAAAGAAATGATGCGTAAATTTATTGCTGAGAAGCCCGATCTTTGGAATGAAGACATCGGTAAATAATAAAATAAATAAGGGAAATTATGAGGCGAATTGAAAAAGTTGGTTTTTTAATATTTTTGACTGGTTTTAGTTTGAAATTTATACATGCACCGTTTCATACTGTAATAATGCTAGTTGGAATTATTTCCCTGCTTGGAACATATTTATATTTTTTATTTTCAAAGGGAAAATCAGTTGAATATGTTTTGTCCGGATTATGTGCCGTATCCTGGCTGATTTTCTTGCTGTTTGTAATTAAATTCTTCCCTTTTGTTTATTTTTCATTGGCTCTTGCTGTTTGCTTAACTTTGTTATGGTTAATCAGGAAGATTAAGTTTAAAGAAAAGTCAGGTTCAATTACTGCTCTCAATATTGCAATTATCGCATTTTGCTCAGTACTCTACTTGATAGCACCTTCCACTCGTTACCGGATTTTTAATATCTTGTACAATAAGGAAATCGAGACGGATTTTCAAACCTGGGATAAGTACAGTTGGTTTCTATACCGCAGCCAGAAGTTTAACGAATCCTATGAAGCGAGTATCAAAGCGCAAAATGCATTACTCAATTTCCAATTAAAGCATCCAGAGGAAAGTTTAAATGATTGGCAGAATCAAATCACACAACACCAGATAAAGATTCGGGAAAAAAGCTGGTCATCCTACAGATAAAATATTTAAACATTATCTTTATAAGCAAAATTCTCCTGTCCAATGTCATTACTTATTAAAAATGGAAGAATCATTACTGCATCAGAAGATTTTAAAGCAGATATTTTCATTGAAGAGGAAATAGTTTCTGCTATAGGAAAAAATCTCGCCAATAAAGCAGATCAGACTATCGATGCATCCGGTAAATTAATTTTCCCCGGCGGCATCGATCCGCATGTGCATCTCGACATGCCTTTCATGGGAACCTATAGCAGCGATAATTACGAGACAGGTACCCTCGCTGCGTTGCATGGCGGCACAACGATGGTCATTGATTTTATTTTACAGACACAAGGGAAACCACTGCGCCACGCACTTGAACAATGGCAAGGACGCAGCAATGGAAATTGTTTCGGGGATTATTCCTTTCACATGGCCGTGACTGATTTCAATGATGGTACAAAGAAGGAAATAAAGGATATGGTCGAAAAAGAAGGCATCACTTCTTTCAAAACATTCATGGCATACAAGGGCGCATTGATGATTGACGACCGTCAGATGGTAGGATTAATGAATGAAGTAAAAGCTCAGGGAGGAATGGTTACCGTCCATGCCACCAACGGCGACATGATCGATTTCCTTATTGCGAAGCACCGTGGTGAAGGGAAACTTTCCCCGCTCTATCATTACCTATCCCAACCTGAAATTACCGAAGCTGAAGCTACTGGACGATTTGCTGACATGGCAAATTATACCGGTTGTCCGGCCTACGTTGTGCATATGACCTGTGAGGGTGCACTCAATCATATTCGTGACATTGAAAAAAGGAATCAAAAGGTTTATGCTGAAACATGTATTCAATATTTGATACTTGACGCTTCTCTATATGAGAAAGATTTTGAAGGCGCAAAATGGGTGATGAGCCCTCCCTTACGTGAGAAGAAAGATCAGGCATCGCTGTGGGCAGGAATCAATCAGGGAACGGTGCAGGTTGTTGCTACAGATCATTGTCCGTTTACATGGGAGAAAAAATTAATGGGTGAAAAAGATTTTTCAAAGATCCCAAACGGCCATCCGGCAATTGAGCATCGTATGGAGTTGCTTTTCAGTGAAGGAGTTCATAAAGGAAAAATCTCCCTCAATAAATTTGTGGAAGTGACTTCAACCAATGCGGCTAAAATATTTGGAATGTTTCCCAGAAAGGGATGCATTGCTCCCGGCAGTGATGCAGATCTAGTGATTTTTGATCCAAATGAAGAACATACACTCTCAGCCAAAACACATCACATGAATGTGGATTACTCTGCTTATGAGGGTTGGAAAGTAAAAGGCAAAACCAAAACGACTATACTCCGCGGGCAAGTATCCATTGACAATGGAGTAGTGAAAATTAAGAAAGGGTACGGACAGTTTGTAAAACGAAATAAAGTTACAGGAATTATATAGCCACTATTTTCACGATTTGTCACTAATTACTTCGTGAAAATTAGTGCAATTCGTGGCAAACAAAAATTTATGAGCAGAATCATTAAATCAGGTTTAATCCAAATGTCCCTTCCCAAAACCGAAGGCGAAGGAACCATCAAGGAAATTGTTGACGCCATGGTGGCAAAGCACATTCCATTTATCGAAGATGCAGGAAAAAAAGGAGTACAGATCCTTTGCCTGCAGGAAATATTTAATACGCCCTACTTCTGTCCCGGTCAGGATAAGAAATGGTATGAAAGCGCCGAAACTGTTCCCGGTCCTACAACAGAACTGATGGCTGAGTATGCTAAGAAGTACAACATGGTCATAATTGTTCCTGTGTATGAAAAAGAACAGGCCGGTGTGTTGTACAATACTGCTGCAGTCATCGATGCAGATGGAAAATACCTTGGGAAGTATCGCAAAAACCACATTCCACATACATCAGGTTTCTGGGAAAAATTTTTCTTCAAGCCGGGAAATCTTGGTTATCCTGTGTTTCAGACGCGCTATGCAAAAATTGGTGTGTACATCTGTTACGACAGACATTTTCCTGACGGTGCAAGATGTCTGGGTTTAAACGGCGCCGAGATTGTGTACAATCCCTCAGCAACGGTAGCCGGACTTTCTCAATATTTATGGAAACTTGAACAACCCGCACATGCAGCGGCTAACGGCTACTTCATGGGTTGCATCAATCGCGTGGGCGAAGAAAAACCATGGAATCTTGGCAAATTTTATGGCTCTTCCTATTTCGTTGATCCGCGCGGACAGATATTCGCGCAGGCATCAGAAGACAAAGATGAATTGCTGATTGCCGAATTTGATCTGGACATGATTGAAGAAGTCCGTTCCGTCTGGCAGTTTTTCAGAGACAGAAGACCTGAAACGTATGGAAAGATTGTGGAGTTATAACAGGCTCAAATCTTTAAAAGAATTATAATTTGAACTTCTAACTCACTTAATCACCTAGTCACTTCATCACTACTTCTCTTCATCTCTTCAACACCTATTCACTTAATCACCTCATCACTTAGCCACCGTCTCAATGTCCGAATTTAAGCCTCCGGCAAACGAAAAAGAATTCACAAAGAACTTCGCCCAGATCAAACCTCTGATGAGCGACACAGAAGCGTACTATGAAAGTTCGCGATGTCTGTTTTGCTATGATGCTCCTTGTGTGAACGCATGCCCTACGGGTATTGACATTCCCCTTTTCATCCGTCAGATAAATTCGAAGAATGAAATGGGTGCGGCAAAAACAATTTATGATTCCAACTTTTTTGGTCATGCCTGCGGAAAGGTCTGTCCGACTGAAGTTTTGTGTGAAGGAGCCTGCGTGTACAACAACACAGATGTAAAACCCATTGAGATCGGCCGCCTTCAGAGTTTTGCAACAGGAAAAGCCATCCGAACAAACAGGAAATTTTATCTGCCGGGAAAGTCAAATGGTAAGAAGGTTGCTGTTATTGGCGCCGGCCCCGCAGGAATCAGTTGCGCTTGCGAATTGAGAATGATGGGATTTGATGTTGATGTTTTTGAAGCAAAGGAAAAACCTTCGGGGTTAACCGTTCATGGTGTTGCACCATATAAGATTACCAATGAAGAAGCCCTGGCTGAAATGAAATACCTTCAGGATCAATTTGGATTTCATGTTACTTATAATAAGTCCATTCAGATCCTGGAAGATCTAACCTTGCTCGAAAAAAACTACGATGTTATTTTTATCGGCATTGGCTTAGGTAAAACCTCCGACTTAAAAATAAAAGGTGAAGAATTGGAAAATGTTATGGGCGCAGTCGAATTTGCTGAGCAACTGAGGACGAAACACCATCAGGTTAACGTTCCACAAAAAGTTGTTGTGCTTGGCGGAGGCAACACAGCCATGGATGCAGCCAGTGAAGCGACACGCATGGGTGCTGAAGTTATTCTGGCTTACAGGAGGACAAAGGAAGAAATGCCTGCTTATGACTTCGAATATGATCTTGCAAAAAGTGTTGGTGCAAAAGGATTATTTAATGTAAATCCTGTCGAAATTATCGGAGAGAATGGAAAAGTATCAGGAATAAAATTGAAATCAACTATTGATGGAAATGAATTCATTGAAACTTGCAATTGGGTAATCAAAGCTACAGGACAATCAAAGCAAACTGATCT
>CAYHHK010000098.1:11030-15214 GCA_964356415.1 uncultured Flavobacteriales bacterium | reverse complement strand
AATCCAATGAGCAACAAAGTCGTGCATTTTGAGATCCCTTGTGATACTCCGGAAAAAACAATTGCATTCTTTAAAGCGGCTTTCGGTTGGAGTTTCCAGCAGTTCGGAACAGAAGAATACTGGCTTGCAATAACCGGCGATGAGAAAGAACCCGGTATCAATGGCGCTATAATGAAGAAGAAAGATCCGCGTCAGCCGCTTGTCAATTCTATAAGTGTAGATAACATTGATTCAGCTGCAAAAAGAGTCGAAGCAGCGGGAGGGAAGATCGTAGTGCCGAAAATGGCAATACCTTCAGTTGGATACATGGCGTATTTTATGGACCCCGACAACAACATTCATGGCATCTGGCAGGAGGATAAGAATGCAAAATAGTTAAGTTGAATAAAAAGAAAATCCCGTCACAGATTTCTGTAACGGGATTCTATTTCGTCTTAAGTATGTTCTTAGTTCAAACTCGGATCCTCAGGGAAATTCGCAAGTACCGCATACTGACTTCCCATTGTGCGAAGCACCTGTCCCCATAATTCTTCCGGGTTTTCTGCAAAAGCAAAATCTTTTTTACCCTGAGAAATTAACCAGGTCTTTCCCTTTAATTCATCATCAAGTTGATTTGGCTCCCATCCACTGTATCCTGCAAAGAATCGTATTTCTTCTTTTTTAACTTGTCCTGTTTCAATCATCAGCTTCAATGCTTCAAGACTTCCGCCCCAATAAATGCCGGGTAGGATCTTTTTGCTGCCTTCCAGCTTTTCACCGATTGTATGAAGAAAATGTATCGTATCAGTTTGCACCGGTCCGCCAAAATAAAGTGGAACTTCAAAAGGAGGGAAATCTTCCAAAGCATCATTCAGGTTAAGATCAGTCGGCTTGTTTAGGATAAATCCTACCGTGCCATCTTCACTGTGTTCACCCAAAAGAATCACTGCCCTTTTGAAATAGGAATCAAGCAGGAATGGTTCTGAAACCAGAATTTTCCCTACTCCGGGATCCATATATATTACATTTCTTCTCATAACGATGTAGCTTAAAATACGATTTTGTTCTTGTGTGTGTATTCAAAGATTCTCAAGTCTTACAACCGTCAAAATCTTTCATTCCGGTTTTTGTTTTTTTGTTGTTAGTTTTACCCGATTTTTAATCCACGGTTTTTAAAGTTTTCTTGAAAAACTTACAGAATAGGGCATTAATATAAACAACTTCATATAACCAATAGAATGAAAAAAAAGAACGAAACCATTAGAACTTTAAGAACGGCGTTTGATTATGTGCCGCTGGAAGAAAAGAATATCGACAAAAACCCGATAAATCAGTTCAATAAATGGATGCAGGAGGCTATTGATGCGAAAACCGGTGAGCCCAATGCAATGACGCTTGCCACTGTCGATTCCAAAGGTTTTCCTGAGGCAAGGGTTGTCTTACTCCGTGGAGTGGATAAAAACGGTTTTTCCTTCTTTACCAATTATAAAAGCGCAAAGGGTAAAGAGTTGACAAGCAAAAAAGCTTGCCTCAACTTCTTCTGGATTGAACTTGCACGGCAGGTTCGTATCGTTGGAACTGTTAAAAAAGTCTCAACCAAAGATTCGGATGACTATTTCAATTCCCGCCCCAGAGAAAGCCAGATCAGTGCCTGGACTTCCCACCAGAGCGAAGTGATCGGCAGCAGAGATGATCTGGAAAAAAAATATGCACTGATGAATAAGAAATTTCAAAATAAAAAAGTCCCGCGTCCGTCTTATTGGGGAGGGTATGTTGTAATGCCGATTGCCATTGAATTCTGGCAAGGCAAACAAAACCGTTTGCATGACAGAATCCTTTATACAAAACTAAAAACCGGAAAATGGAAAATCGAACGGCTTTCCCCTTAACCTCATATAATCACATAAAATCCAAATAGAAGTACATTTTTAACTTCTCACTTCTCACTTCTCACTTCTCACATCTCACATCTCACATCTCACATCTCACATCTCACTTGTGACTTTTAACTTTTGCCTTCTGTACTAAATGCATTCCCGTTTCATCATTCTTTTCTTCATCCTTTTTGCAATTGACCTTTATGTTTTCCAGGGAGTAAAAGTCCTTGTCCTCCATAAATCAGTTTCAACACAAAGAATGGTTTCGATCATTTATTGGTCTGTGGCCATATTGTGCCTCTCATTTCTTCTGCTGGCTAATATTTTCGATTGGCACCAGTGGAATAAATCTTTTCGAATCTATTCATTTGCATTTATTGTTGCTGTTTATTTCTCTAAAATACTAGTTGTTTTGTTTCTGTTGATCGATGATGTGCTCAGGCTTTTTCGCTGGACAGGAACTTTGATAGGAACTACTTTTTTCAATACAGAAAAGAGAGTTGCAGGAAATGGGATCAGCAGGTATGAGTTTATTACCAAAATTGGTTTTGTAATTGCTGCCATCCCTTTTGCTTCAATGATATACGGAATGCTTCGCGGACCGAACCGTTACGATTTACGTAAAGTTAAAATTTCATCTCCTGATCTCCCTGATAGTTTCAACGGATTGAAAGTTTTGCAGATATCAGACTTACACGTTGGTAGTTTTCTCAGCCCTGAACCATTGGTTCATGCAATTGAATTGATTCTTGAGCAAAAACCTGACGTGATATTTTTTACAGGTGATCTTGTGAATGACCGCCATGAAGAAACACTGGAATACTATGATATCCTGAAGAAAATTCAGGCTCCATTGGGTGTATTCAGCATTTTAGGTAACCATGATTATGGCGACTATTATCAATGGAACAGCGCAGCAGAGAAATCTGAAAATCTCAATAACCTAAAGAGCTTTCATGGCAAAATCGGATGGAACCTGATGTTGAACGAGCATACCTATATTGAAAAAGCCGGAGAAAAGATCGGATTGATTGGTGTTGAGAACTGGAGCGCACGTGGTAACTTCAGCAAGTATGGCGATTTGAAAAAAGCAGTTGACGGTTTTGAACCAAAACCATTCAATATCCTCCTCTCACATGACCCTTCTCATTGGCACGCTGAAGTTACAGGGGCACATTCATATATAGACCTCACACTTTCCGGACATACCCACGGCTTTCAGTTTGGCATTGAGATCCCGGGATTCAAATGGAGTCCAGTTCAATATATGTATAAGGAATGGGCTGATTTGTACGCTGAAGGCAAGCAACATTTATATGTCAACCGCGGACTAGGTTGGATCGGATATCCCGGAAGAGTGGGCATCCTTCCGGAAATCACCGTCTTTGAATTAAATAAAGCCTGAATCAATGATCTCTAAAAACCAGGTTAAGCTTATTTCCTCTTTGCATCAGAAAAAGTTCCGCAAGGAACACGGACTTTTTATTGCAGAAGGGGAGAAGATATGCAGGGATTTGGTTGAGTCGGATTGGACGATTCGTTCTGTATTCATGACAGAGGAATTTCGTGAACAAAAATTTTCAGGATGGACGAAGAAAGTCTGTGTGGAAATAGTTACGGAAAAAGAGCTTGAGAAAATTTCTGCTTTAACAACACCACAGCAAATCCTTGTAGTTGGCGAAGTCCCGGACCGGAAGTTTAGCAGCGTATATTTACTGGGCAATCTGACTCTGATGCTGGACGATATTAAGGATCCCGGCAACCTTGGAACAATTATCCGCATTGCCGATTGGTTTGGAATAGGAACAGTAATCTGCTCCGAAACATGTGCCGATGTATTCAATCCCAAAACCGTACAGGCGACCATGGGCTCGCTTTTCAGGGTAAAAGTTTTTTATCAGCCGCTTCTGCAAACATTGGAAAAGGCAGCTGAAAAAAACATTCCTGTTTACGGAACACTGCTCAATGGTGAAAATATTTACAACACAAAACTTTCCACCGAAGGGATTATTTTAATTGGAAGTGAATCACATGGCATAAATGAATCTATCATTCCATTTATCACAACAAAAATTTCAATTCCTTCTTTTTCCGGGTCATCATCAAATCAGGCAGACTCTCTGAACGCCGCCATGGCTACAGCAATCGTCTGCTCCGAATTCCGAAGAAGATCGTACGAATAACCAATGAATACGTCCCGATAGCTCCCGACACATCGGGACGGGACGTATGGATTCGATATTCGTACTTCGTAAATTCGTATAGATTCGCTTTTCGTACAACAGCAATTCGTACTTCGTAAATTCGTATAGATTCGCTTTTCGTACA
>CAYHHK010000098.1:0-10930 GCA_964356415.1 uncultured Flavobacteriales bacterium | reverse complement strand
ACTTCGTAAATTCGTATAGATTCGCTTTTCGTACAACAGCAATTCGTACTTCGTATATTCGTATGGATTCGTTATTCGTACCAGCGCGTTGGCCTTCGCGCTGTAATGAAAAAGGTGAAGTACGTTGGTACTCCACCCTTTTCGTAAATCCCCTCTGTTTAATGATTCAAATGTAGGTATATTTTTGTTGCATACAACAAATAATAAAAATATTTTTTTCGTCCTACAGATTCTTTACAGAATCATAAAATTCAAATTCTTTGACTGATGCAAGCCTCAGCACAGCGCTCACCGTCCATGGCCGCAGACACAATTCCTCCGGCATATCCTGCACCTTCTCCACATGGAAATAATCCCTTCAACTGTGGGTGTTCCAGTGTTTCTTTGTCTCTGGGAATTCTTACAGGAGAAGATGTGCGCGATTCCGTTGCTACTAATACTGCCTCATTTGTATAAAGCGATTTCATTTTCTTTGAGAATACTTTTAGTGATTCACGCAAAGATTCTGCAATTATTTTCGGCAATGTCTGGTCAAGTGAGTAAGGTGTAAGCCCCGGTATGTATGAATTCAAAGGCAATGTTAAGGAGTTCCTCCGTTCAACGAAATCGATCAGCCGCTGAGCTGGTGCTTTTAGTTTTCCTCCGCCTGATTGATATGATTTTTGCTCCACTGATTCCTGATAAGCAAGTGCATCAAGCGGCGATGAATGTTCCTGAGCGTAGTCAGATTCATTCACACTTACTACCAGACCGGAATTGGCAAAGGGATTGTTACGTCTGGAAGGAGACCAGCCATTCACCACGATCTCATCTGGAGCAGTTGCTGCCGGCGCTATGATCCCACCCGGACACATGCAAAAGGAATAAACGCCTCTGGTGTCTACCTGATTAACGAGGGAATAGGAAGCAGGAGGGAGGTATTCACCACGCGACTCACAATGGTATTGAAGTGTGTCAATAATGTGTTGCGGATGCTCCATTCTCACTCCCAATGCAAATGGTTTTGCCTCAATAAGAATGTTCCTGCGCTGAAGAAGATGAAAAATATCGCGCGCTGAATGTCCCGTTGCCAGGATTACCCGTTCCGAAAGGAATTCTAAATCGGAATTGTTTTGTTCAGCGATAATGCCGGCAATTTTATTGTCTTTTAGAATAAAATCCTTCAGACGTGTTTCAAAATGTATTTCTCCGCCGGCATTGAGAATTGTTGCGCGCATTGATTCAACAACCTTAGGAAGTTTGTTTGTTCCGATATGCGGATGTGCATCAACCAATATGCTTTCATCTGATCCATGCATCACCAGTATCTCAAGTATTCTGTTTACGTCACCTCTCTTGCTTGACCGCGTATAAAGTTTGCCATCGCTGTAAGTCCCGGCTCCGCCTTCTCCAAAACAGTAGTTTGAATCGGGATTTACCAAGCCTGATTTGTTTATAGCTGCCAGATCGCGCCTTCTCTTTTGGACATTTTTTCCCCGCTCAATGATGACGGGCTTGAAGCCAAGTTCAATCAGCTTCAGTGCAGCAAACATTCCTGCCGGCCCACAACCAATGATCAGCACCGATTCTGATTTTGAAATATCTTTTTGAAATTGAAATCGTGCAGAATATTTTTCTCTCACAGGAGCATATTCATCCACAAATACTTCTACGGCAAGTCGGACCTTTGGCTGTCTGGAACGTGCATCAATACTGCGTTTGAGAATGTTAATCGAAAAAATACGTTCCTCCGAAACGGAAAGCATCGATGCACAAAGCGCTGTTTGCCTTCCCTTATCAGCTGCCTCTTGAGGCAGAAGGACAAGTTCTATCTTCTTTATCATAAAATTCCTTTGCCTGAATTCAATCAGTCTTTAAAAGAGTTAGGACGAAGATATAAATAGATAAACAGAAAACGATGAGGAATTGAAGAATCATCGGCGTTTTAGTTTCAGTTTACTTTTGTCTGATTTAAATCCCGAACCCCGATAAACCGTAAGCACGTTAACCTGATTCTCTGATTTTGCCGCAATGTCATTAAGTTAAGGAAGTAACATTTCACCATAATTGTTTTTTTAGATTCCTCTCTCGCCTCAGTCGAGATCGGAATGACAGTGCGTTTTTATTATGGGTGAGAAAAATGAGGGGGCGGCAAAGCCGCCCCCTCATTTTTCCCTAAACTCCACAACATCATTGTCATTCCGAACGAAGAGAGGAATCCTTAACTTAATGACATTGCCCGTAGTGACGAAATAATTAAAGACTGAATAGATATCGTTACTAATACCTGCCGGGTATTCGCATGTTGAAAAAAAAAATTAAGGTTAATGCGTATTCGAAAAATCGGGACAAGTCCTGTGGTGAAAGAATTTCAGGTATTGAATCACTCAAATGTAAATGAGATCACAAATGCCTTAGAGGACAACCCATTCAAAGGGCTTGAAAATCTCCGGCCATCTTGCACAAGTAGATTCGTAAGCCCGTTATACATTTTTAATTCAGGAGAAAACTTAAAATAGGTCATGTAAAAATCAAAACCTACACCAATCTCATAACCGTAATCATGCTTCTTTAGTTTCACGATCTCTTTGTCCTTTGCAAGCACCTTTGCCTGTGAAACCATGTCAATGGCATATTTCCAGCCTGCAAGAACATATACCCTGTAATTATCTATTCGGCTAGATTTGAATTTTAGGTGGAAAGGAAATTCAAGGTAGGTTGACTCTACCTGCTTTGTGATCGTTTCCCTGCTGAAATTGGAGTCTGTATAGACCATTGAGTACTCCAAATTTCGTTGTGTAAAGGCAAGGGCAGGTATAAACCTCAGGTCAAAATGCTCACCCAGTTTTAGGTTGGAAATAATTCCCAGATTCAACCCGCTGGTTCCGCGAGGTACAATGCTGTAAACAGTATCCCTTATGCGAAGATCACCGACCGGCTCAACTTTGAACTTGGAAATATTCAAACCCAGTACAAAGCCGAAATGAATTCTGGCTCTGTCATATTTGGGAAGATTCATCACCTGACGCCGCTGACCGGAGACTGTCAATGTAAAAAATAATAGAATGAAGACAGGAATGAACCTTTTTTGCACAAAAATCATTATTTTCTTCCGGTATAAACCGTAACAACCCCAAACGTAAGAGAGGTGCTTTTTGTTTCCCTGAATCCGGCCTGTTTCAGGATGTTAAGAAAATCATTTCCTGACGGGAATGCTTCCACTGAATCATGGAGGTACTGATAGGCAGTTTCATTCTTTGAGATCTTCTTTCCCAAAACAGGCAATATCCGGGATGAATAGAAACGATAAACTGACTTGATTATTTTGTTTTCAGGATGTGAGAATTCTAGAATGAATGCCATCTTTCCGGGTTTTAATACCCTGTGAAATTCCTTTAAGCCCTTCAATAGATTCTCAAAGTTGCGTACACCGAATGCAACCATTACCGCGTCAAATTTTTCGTTGCTGAAGATCAGATTTTCCGAATCTCCTTCAAGCAGTTCGATTTTCTCCGTTAACTTTTTGGCTTTTATTTTTGCCCTGCCAATTGCAAGCATGTCCTCCGAAATATCAACACCGAAAATTTTATCCGGATTTAATTTTACAGCTGACAGTGCAAGTGCTCCCGTACCCGTAGCAACATCGAGAATCAGCTTCGGATTTTCCTTTTTCATTATCCTGATGGTTCTCCATCGCCAGTAATGATCCACGCCCAGTGAAAGAAAGTGGTTCAGAAAATCATACCGCCGGGCAATGTTGTTAAACATGCCTGCAACCTGATCCTTTTTGCTCAGGGAAGAATTTTTTACCGGAGTAACAGACATCAGAGGAGTTTGGCCGCCTTCAGCTCTTTGATAAACTGTGATTTTTCAATCGAAACAACGCCAACCTTTTCGCAAACAATTCCTCCGGCAAAGTTTGAGAGTGTTGCAGCCGTTACGGGGGACGCCCCACAGGCAAGACACAATGCTGCAACGCTGATCACTGTATCACCGGCTCCGGATACATCTGCAATATTCCTGATGTAAGCCGGAAGGTATTGAGACTCTTTCTTATTGTAAACATAAGCTCCTTTTTCGCTCAGTGTAACGAGTACGGTTTCTATATCATTCTCTTCGGCAAGTTGTTTGATAACCCTGCTGATCTCATTAATGTTCCCTTTGTCAAGATCGATCTTCATTCCCTCCCGAAGTTCTTTCATGTTCGGTTTCAGCAAAGCAATGTGCTTGTAGTGATTAAAGTTTTTCTTTTTAGGATCAACAGCAACAGGAATGCTTCGTTCCTTTGCAAGTTTGACAACTTCTGCTATCAGGAATTTACCGATTACTCCTTTGTCATAATCTTCAAAGATGATGACATCAATTTTATTGCTATTCAAAAGGGAGGTGATCCGTTCAAGCAAGAGTTTTCTGTCCTGTTGACTGATCTCTTCCTCAGTTTCTTCATCAACTCTCAGCATCTGGTGATTATTACCGATCACACGCGTCTTCACTGTTGTAGTGCGGGAAGAACTTTGCAAAATCCCGACAGTATTCATGCTTTGTTTTTGCATGAGATCAGTAAATGTCCTGGCATCACTCTCTGTTCCGATTACTGAACAGAGTATCGGAGTAGCGCCAAGTGCCTGTACGTTGATCGCTACATTGGCAGCACCTCCCAAACGATTTTCTTTTTTACTGATGGCAACGATCGGAACAGGAGCCTCAGGTGAAATACGGTTCACTTTTCCCCACAGATATGAATCGATCATCACATCACCGACGATGAGGACTTTCAGCTTTGTGAAAGCGTTGATTAATTCTTCTGCCGATTGAAATTTCTTTGCCACAATATTAGCTTAACCTAGCCGGCCAAGCGCTTCTTTAATTCTTTTAATTGCCTCAATCAGTTTATCATCGCTTGCAGCATAGGAAAGCCGGAAATAATCAGGCGCGCCAAATGCCTCTCCTGTCACCACACTCACGTGACCATGATGAAGAAGGTACATACAAAGATCAGTTGAATTTTTAATGACTGCCCCTTCAAATGACTTCCCGTAATATGAACTGCAATTCGGAAAAACATAAAATGCGCCTTTCGGTTCATTCGTTTTTAATCCCGGAATTTCTTTTATGAGCTTATAGACAAGATCACGCCTTCTTCTGAAAGCCGCCTGCATTTCAAGGGTTGGCCTGTTATCAGTGCTGAGCGCGGCAATCGCTGCTTTTTGGGAAATGGACGATGTTCCCGAAGTAAATTGTCCCTGCATTTTATCGCATGCAGCAGCAATCCATTTTGGAGCACCGATGTAACCTATCCGCCAGCCTGTCATTGCATAGCCTTTTGAACATCCATTCACAATAATGACCCTGTCCTTAATGTTTTCAAATTCCGCAATGCTGCAGTGCTTATCAAGGAAATTGATATGCTCATAGATCTCATCAGAAAGAATGTAAACCTGAGGATGTTTTGCAAACACATCTGCAAGGGCTTTTAACTCATCACGGGTATATACTGAGCCGGTTGGATTGCAGGGGGATGAGAAGATGAACATTTTTGCCTTCGGAGTGATTGCTTTTTCCAGCTGTTCGGGAGAGATCTTAAAATCACCTTCAAAAGTGGTCACAGGAGCCACTGATATGCCTTCCGCAAGCTTGACGATCTCAATATAGCTGACCCAATAAGGCAATGGAATAATAACTTCATCTCCCGGATTGATCATACTGAGAACTACATTGGCAATGGCTTGCTTTGCTCCTGTTGAAACCACGATCTGTTCCGGGGAATATTCAAGATTGTTTTCCCGTTTGAACTTTTCTGAAATGGCTTTCCGCAATTCCGGATATCCTGCTATTGGTGTATAGTGGGTAAAGCCATCGTCTATGGCCTTCTTTGCTGCATTGCGGATGTGTTCGGGCGTTACAAAATCCGGTTCGCCTAAACTCAGGTTGATCACATCAACGCCTTTGGCTGAAAGTTCACGGCTCAATTTCGACATGCCTATGGTCTGGCTCTCTTCCAGGAAATTGATACGATCACTAAGGTGGTTATTGCTCATAAAAAAAAAGAAGGCGCAAACGTACGTGATTCCCTCCGATTGGCAAAAGGCCAAGCCGGTAGTTATCAGACGCCATTTAACAGTAACCATCGTCCTTTCTTTATTATTTTTTACCTTTACTTCAAATTAGATGCTGTTATGAAAAAACATTTTATTGCTTTTGTTTTATGCGGGCTCTGCTTTTCTGCTGCATATTCTCAGAAAAATATCTCGCGGCTGGGTGCCTTTTATGCCAGTGGTCAAACGCTCGCCGGTTGCTGGCATTATGTTGATTCGTTTGGACATGAGTATGCACTTATAGGCGCAGTCAACGGAATCATGATCCTCGATATCACAAATCCTGCTGCACCGGTATATCTTTTTCAATTGCCGGGATTGAACAGTTTATGGCATGAAATAAAAGTCTCAGGTGATTATGCATATGCAGTTTCCGAAGCGCAGGACCCTGATACATTGTTGGATGGAATGCAGATCATTGACCTGAGATTTCTCCCGGACAGCGCTCCAAATTATTTCTGGCACAGCGATGGCATCATGACTGACAAACTGCGACAGGCTCATACCATTACGGTTGATGACAAATACATTTATGTCAATGGTCACTCTGTTCCAAATCATGGCAATGGGGTTTTGATTCTCGATAAATCTGATCCGTTGAATCCCGTATATGTTGGAGTGGAATCAAACCGATATTGCCATGATAGCTATGTGCGCGGTGATACCCTATGGACGAGTGATATTCAGGATGGATTGTTTTCCGTTTATAATATTTCAAACAGGGCCAATCCTGTGCTGCTGGCAACACAACAAACCCCGGCAAACTTTAATCACAATTCCTGGCTCAGTGACGACGGTAATTATCTTTATACTGCCGATGAAAGAAGTGGTTCCCCGATTGGCTCATACGATGTAAGCGACCTTAGCAATATCACGCTTGTGGATGCATATTACACAATCAATATGCAGCCTGCAGAGGCTCACAACGTGCGCGTTCTCAATGATTTTATAATCAATGCAAGCTATGGCAGCCAGCTTACAATCGTTGATGCTGCACGTCCGGATAATCTTGTCGAAGTTGGAAATTATCCTACCGGTGCAGGATTATGCTGGGATGCTGATCCCTATTTACCTTCAGGAATTATCATCGCAACTGATACCTGGACTGACTCATTATATTGCCTGATGCCTGTGTATGTCCGTGCCTGCTACCTCGAGGGAATTGTGACGGATAGTATTACCGGCATTACTATCAATGACGCAAAAGTGGATATTGTTTCAGTTGGCCTGCACGACAGTACCAATCTTTCAGGGCTATACAAAACGGGTTATGTTGATTCCGGATTGTACATGGTAGCATTTTCAAAAGCAGGGTATCAGACCAAAACCCTTCCTGCTCAATTGAACAATGGTGTATTAACACTCTTGAACGCACAGCTTGTTGATAGTGCTTACAATGGAATAGGGGATGCAGAAAAGGAAGATCTGGTTCGGATTGAAAGTAATCCTTCCGGTAATCAACTTACAATTTCCATTTCTCCTTCTTTGATCAGGAAACATGCTTCGCTGCGTTTGACCATCAATGATGTTTCTGGAAAAATTATTTTTGATGAAAAGAATATCAATTCTCAGAGAATAACATTCCAGAGAAAAGATTTAGCAGCAGGGGTGTATTTTTTTACCCTGATGAATGGCAATGAAATGGCCGGCAAAGGTAAGCTGATTTTTCAGTAACTGGAGGTCAGTTGATTTCTGCGTAAACTTTATCAATTGCTTCTGCCATTTTTCTGTCTTTATCTGTAATGATATTGCCTGCATCATGGGTTGACAATAAAATGGAAACCTTGTTCCATACATTCGTCCATTCAGGATGATGGTTCATTTTCTCTGCAATGAATGCAACCCGCGTCATGAACGAGAAAGCACGAACGAAGTCTTTAAATTCAAATATCCTCTGAAGCTTCTTGTCTTTTTCTTCCCACATTTCTTTCTATATAATTGTTGATTGCACAAATAATGAAACGATTTTTAAAAAGGCTTCAATTGATATTTTGACTGACCCAATCAAATACCAAATCCTTGAACTCATGAACCCTTGAACCCTTAAACTCTTAAACTTTTGAACTCTTGAACTTTGAGCTCTTAAACTCTTACACCATTCAATGTACCCCCTTCGCCGCCAGATACCTCTCTGCATCAATAGCTGCCATACATCCTGTTCCTGCTGCTGTTATCGCCTGCCTGTAAATATGATCTGCAACGTCACCCGCCGCAAAAACGCCTTCAACATTTGTGCGCGTTGAACCCGGTATTACTTTTAAGTAGCCGTTTGAGTCCATGTCCAGTTTGCCGGCAAAAATTTCTGTATTGGGTTTGTGACCAATGGCAATAAAAAATCCTGTTACATCAATTTTACTTTCTTCTCCTGTCTTTAAATTTTTCAAACGGGCTCCGTTTACCGTTTTCTCTCCAAGGATCTCAATGGTTTCTGAATTGAAAATCCGCTCAATGTTCGGGGTATTCTCTACACGGTGTACCATAGCCTTACTCGCACGCATTTCATCCCTGCGTATGATCATGTAAACTTTCTTACAAAGTTTGGAGAGGTAGGTCGCCTCCTCTGCAGCAGTATCTCCTGCACCTACCACAGCTACTTCCTGGCCCCTGAAAAAATATCCGTCGCAGGTTGCACATGCCGAAACACCAAATCCGTTTAACCGCTGCTCAGATTCTATTCCAAGCCATTTTGCCGAGGCTCCGGTGGCAACGATTACGGCATCAGCCAGTATGATCTTGGTTTCATCAACAGTAACTTTATAAGGCGGCCCTGACGAAAAATCAACGGCAGTCACATATGCAAAACGGATGTCCGTTCCAAATCGCTCTGCCTGGGCTTTGAAATCTTCCATCATCGCCGGACCCATGGTTCCTTTTGCATAACCCGGATAATTTTCAACCTCTGTGGTTATCGTTAATTGTCCGCCCGGTTGCAGACCGGTGAGAATAACTGGTTTTAAGTCAGCGCGTGCAGCATAGATCGCTGCCGTATAACCGGCAGGGCCGGAACCGATGATCAGGATTTTTATTCTTTCGGGTTCAGATGACATTTGTTAAAATAGATTTTATGTAGTGATGATCAGAAATAAACTTGACGAAAAGGAATTAGATACTGCGTACTACGTAGGTTATGCGACATAAAAAAATCGAAATTGACAAGTTAACAAGTATTCTCAATGTTGCCTAAGAAATGACCGAAGTAGTAACAAGCTTTCGTCAAAACAGTTCTGGAATGTGTGCAAAAGTAAAATCTCCTTTGAAATTCCACTGAAAAACTAAAAGTGATTATCAACAAAAAAAAATCTGCGGGACTTTTTGAACCGCAGATTTTCATGGAAAAGTTATTTTCTTATTTTATTGAATCCTCATAGGACGCTCACCCTTAGGACGGGCTGCTTTATTAAAAGCATTGCCATCCTTGTCGAAAATGGGGCCGGAAACCATTTCGCCAGCTTCATGATCTGCCTCATAATGTATGGCACCTGTCTCATCAATGAACTTGTAAAATACTACGAAAGTGGCATTGTCATACCATTGATCAATTTGTGAAATAGCGTTGGCGGGCAGATCGCTCTTTTCAACTTCAAATAATGAATTTGTCCAGTTGTTTTTTTCGTCAATCGTAATCCAGCGGTTCTTGCCATTCTCGGCATAGTGAGCTATGTATCTGCCTGTTTCATCTTTTGACCAGTCTACATTAGCAGCGTTAGGATACATTGTCTTGAATTTGGACATAGATGCTTTTGACACCTTAATTTTTTCAGTAGCCGGTTGCTGCGCAACAACAGTTACAGAAACAAATAATGCAATGAGGGTAATGATTTTTTTCATCTTTAATTTTTTGAATGTGGTTAGATGATAATAGCGTTTCAAATGTAGCGTTTTTTCTTCAATCTAACTCAACTTTTGGTGAAAGGTTACCAATGTTGGGTGAATCAACGTGCAATGATGGTGTCGTAACTTACCCCATAGCCTCCAAACACGCCAAGCCCCCCATTAATATTCCCGAAAATAGGGGACGGATTTGAAAATGGATTGCCATTGCTTTGTATTTGGTTCTCAGCATCACGCCAGAAATTGAAGTTCCCCTGATCATACGTGCAGAATTTAACCACGATGGTATCTCCTTTCTTAAAATAGCCCCTTTCTTCACTGAAGCCGTCATCCTCCTTATCTGAATTGTTTAATTGCCCTCGGTTATATCCAAAGTCGAAACTTTTGCCGTTTATGAATCGATCCTCAAATGTTGAACCTAGCGGGGCAATAAATGTAGAATCTTTCTGCTTGCCGGCGTTTTTACCATACGTATAACGATTTATGCGTTGTGCAAACCACCTGTAATAATTACCGATTGTATCGGGGTCTGTAAGGTGTGCCCAGGCAAACCCAAGCGTATCTTTATTTCCATCCGGCTTCCACCAGGTGCTGTCAAGTTGAATGGCCGGCGGCAAATATGTAGATGCAGTTGCTTTCATACCATCTGCCACAATGCGCAGTGAATACGATCTTCCGGCAACTCCTCTCATATTCAGAGTGTAATAAAAATGTAAATAGCTATATTCAAATTCTTTCATGGTATCGGTTGTAACTCCATCCGATATAATCACTGTTGCTCCTCGTACTACATATGCTTGTAGAGCGGCTGAATCAAGTTCAGCAAAAAACGGTGAGCTCTTGGTCAGAAATACATATGGAAACGTGTCCTGGTATATATATCCCTCCACCACAAGCTGCTGCTCAACATCCGGCAGGTCAACGGTAATGTTTTTCTCACAGGAACTTAAAAGCAGTAGCCCGGTAAGAATGCAAAAAATTGGCGCAATTACTTTTCTTTTCAGCATGTATTTTTTTATCTCAAT
>CAYHHK010000097.1:11578-15553 GCA_964356415.1 uncultured Flavobacteriales bacterium | reverse complement strand
CTGTAGACTGTAGACTGTAGACTGTAGACCGAAATCATGTCTTTCAGATTTGGTACATCAAACGTATATAAATAAGTTATCAAAAAACCAAATCGATGAAAGATTTACCTGATTATTTGAGGAATGGCGGAAAATAATGGGTGAATGGATAAATTCAGGAGCTTATATATTATTACCGAAGCGTATTTCAATGATGTAACGGGATAAAGAAAAACCCCCTGAATTTCAGAGAGCTTTTCAATATTTGAATCAGGCAACTTACTTCGCTCCCAATACTTTTTTCTTGGTAAAGTCAACCACAATAGGTGTGGCAATGCAGATTGACGAATACGTTCCGATAACGATTCCGATCAGCAACGCAAATGTAAATCCGCGTATTACTTCTCCACCGAAAATAAAGATTGAGAGGAGTACGAAGAAAATCGTCAGTGATGTATTGATCGTTCTGCTCAAGGTTGCATTGAGGGCGTCGTTGATCACTTTTCTCTGATCCTGTGCATGGTGGTGTATTCCTACGAACTCACGGATACGGTCGAATACCACAACAGTATCGGTCATCGAGTAACCCATTACAGTCAGGATTGCGGCAATGAAGGCCTGGTCAATTTCAAGTGAGAAAGGAAGTACTCCGTTGAAGATGGCAAAGAATGAAAGTACCACCAGTACGTCATGCAACAGCGCCGCCACTGCGCCCAGTCCATACTGCCAGCTTCTGAATCGTACAAAGATGTAAATGAACATCATTCCGCAACCGATGATAATCGCCCATAGTGCGGAAGATTTAATATCATCTGCAACAGTAGGTCCTACTTTCTGAGAACTCAGTACTTCATATTTGAGGTTCAAAGTTTTTAATCCTTCATTCAGTTTCTCAACAACCTTCGCTTCTGCATCTGCACCCTGGTCATCGATCAGGTACGAAGTGGTAATGCGCAACTGGTTGTCGCCGCCGAAAGTTTTTACTTCCGGTGATTTTGTGAGTGGGCCTTTCAATCCGTCAATGGCTTGTATTGTGGTAACCGGCTGTTCGAAACGAACAACGTAGGTTCTCCCCCCCTGGAAATCCACACCAAAGTTCAATCCCTTCATTGCAAATGCAGCGATACCGCAGGCAATGATGATTCCACTGAAAATATAATATGATTTTCTGCGTTCCACGAAATTGATATGGATGTTCTTGAATAATCCTTTGGTGGCATTGTTCCAAAACTTAATCTCTTTGTTCTTGCCAAGCATCCATTCAAAGATGATCCTTGAAATAAATATTGCACAGAATAAAGAAGAAAGAATTCCGATGATGAGGGTGGTAGCAAATCCCTGAATCGGTCCGGAACCAAATACATAGAGAATGATACCGAGGATCAATGTTGTTACGTTGGAGTCAATGATCGATGAATAAGCGTGTTTGAATCCATCCGATACTGCAAGCCGCACACCTTTGCCCAATGCAAGCTCTTCCCTGATACGTTCAAAGATGAGGATGTTCGCATCCACCGACATACCGATGGTGAGAACGATACCAGCAATGCCGGGAAGTGTGAGCACTGCTCCCAATGAAGCAAGAATACCCATCACAAAAAATACGTTTACAAAAAGGGCGATGTCTGCAACCAGTCCCGCATTATTATAATACGCCACCATGAATACAAGTACAAGCAACAATGCAATGACGAAGGAGAGAAATCCTTTATTCACTGCTTCAGCACCCAACGTTGGTCCCACTACTGCGTCCTGTACGATGCGCGCAGGAGCCGGAAGTTTACCAACCTTTAAAATATTTGCAAGATCTTCCGCTTCTTCGAGAGAGAAACTTCCGGTAATTGAAGAATTACCTCCGCTGATCTCCTGGATTACATTCGGGAATGAATACACATAATCATCAAGCACAATGGCAATTGATTTCTGAACGTTATCGTGTGTAAGGCGTTTCCAAACACGCGCTCCTTCAGCATTCATGGCCATGGAAATTTCCCAGTTGTCGGTAAACTGTCCGCGCATTTTGCGTGCATCAGTTATCACTGATCCGTCAAGTGGAGCGATGCCTTCACGCGCAGGAGTCTTGATAGCAACCAGCTGAACAACTTTTCCGTCTTTATCAATTGGCTTTACAGTCCAGTACGGGCGAAACTCCTTAGGGAATTTTGAACGCACCTGATCCATTTTGAAGATCTGGTTTACACGTGCTGTATCTTTTACAAGTGATGAACCAATCACGGGTCCTTTGCGCAATTGTTGCTGATTTTTCTCATCCGTTTCTACTGAAGGATTGAGCACTGCAAACAATGGATTGTCCTTTGCAAACTCTTCAAATGACTTATCATTCTTGGTAGAATCTGTTGATGATGTATCAGATTCATTTGCAGCAAGCTGAGCTTCAAGAGAAGATTTCTTTGTTGTATCAACAGAAGCAGTTGTTGAATCAACCGTTTGTTTCAATGTGTCCTGACGTACAGCAAGTGAATCAAGGTTTAGTCCTGATGCTGTGGAATCAGTCACTCCCATGCTTTTCAGCACTTTGTTAGCAGCTTCAAGCATCGGGAAAATGTCCCTGTTGTCATACGTCTCCCAGAACTCCAGTTTGGCAGATCCCTGTAACAGTTTTCGAACGCGCTCAGGTTCTTTGATACCGGGTAGCTCGACCAGTATTCTTCCGCTTCCAATCTTTTGAACGTTTGGCTGCGTTACACCAAATTTATCAATACGTGTTTTAAGGATCTGGTAAGTCCTGTCAAATGCAGCATCTGATTCTGTCTTGATAATCTTCAATACATCTGCATTGGAAGAATTAAAGCTGATCCTGTCACTCAGCTCCTTTGTGGCAAAAATTGCAGCAAGGCGTGCATTTGCATCCAGCTTCTGAAACTCTTCACCGAAAAGGGTTACGAAATCCTTCTGTGAATTGGATAGTGCTTTCTGTGCATTTGCAAGCGCAGCATTGAAGGTGCCATCATTGCTGTAGTTACTCATGGCGCGGATAAGGTCAACCAGGGAAACTTCCATGGTAACGTTCATCCCGCCTTTTAAATCAAGTCCGAGATTGATCTCATTCTCTTTACACTTCTTATAAGTGGTGCCAAAAACCGGATATGCTTCCAGGGAACTTACAGAATCCAGGTATGCTTTTTCTTTAACCGGGTCACCGTTTGCAAACTCTTTTGCCTTACCCTCTACGTGTTTGGTTACCCATGTGAACGATAGCTGATATAAACAAACCAACGCCATGAGGATGGCAAATAGTTTTACAGCGCCTTTACTTTGCATGTCTTTCTTTTAGAATTAGTTAGTGTTAAAATATTTGGGGGTGCAAACCTATAAGAATTTTGCGATTCGACAAAGGATATGTGTTGCTGATTTAATTGCCGGCAGCCCAGGTAAACTCGACGAAGTACGAATGAAGAATACGAAAATACCAATGCATGGTTGGGACTCAACTTAATTAATTCTGATAAATAAGCAAGACGGCTGAAATACAAGGAAGAAATTCTAATATATTGGTTGAGAAAGGGGGTTAGGGCAGATACTTTTGCCAAAAAACATCAATCTTATGCCTTTTCCATTAACGGTCAAACGGGGTGATTTAATTTATCCTGAGTTAAGTTACATTATTGTAGGTTGTTTATATGAAGTTTGGAATGAATTAGGTCCGGGCCATTCAGAACGTACCTATCAGAAAGCCACTGCTGTAATGTTTGCGAAGAAGAACCTCGGGTTCGTCGAACAGCTGCCAGCTCCGGTGTATTTTAAGGAAGAACGTCTAAACAACAGGTTTCTTGACTTTTTAGTTGAGGATAAAATAGTGGTTGAATTAAAGAAAAACGAAAGCTTTTCAATTGGCAATATCAGGCAAATCAACGACTACCTCATAAGAAAAAAATTAAGTCTTGGCATTCTGGCGAACTTTACATTTAGAGGTGTTAAAACGAAAAGGGTGATAAACATTAATCACTAATCATTTCATTCGTATTTTCGTACCCT
>CAYHHK010000097.1:5675-11478 GCA_964356415.1 uncultured Flavobacteriales bacterium | reverse complement strand
CATTTCATTCGTATTTTCGTACCCTCATTCGTACTTCGTCGAGATCATTATAATCAGAAACCCACATGAATAAAGGCAGTTCAAAATTAGTACTAATCATCATGGATGGATGGGGCGAAGGGCCAAAAACAAAGGCCAATGCAATTTTCGAAGCAGACACTCCTTTTATTGATAGCCTCTACCATAAATACCCTCATGCCCAACTGCTCACGTCAGGAGAAAATGTTGGCTTGCCTGACGGACAAATGGGTAATTCAGAGGTCGGACATTTGAACATTGGTGCCGGAAGGGTTGTATACCAGGACTTTGCAAAAATTAACATGGCTGTCCGGGACAATACTTTTCATAAAGAGAAGGTGATTACCGCTGCTTTTGATTATGCCATAAAGAACAAGAAAAAACTTCACCTGATCGGCCTGGTAAGTGATGGAGGCGTACATTCACATATTAACCACCTAAAGGCGCTCTGTGATGTAGCAAAAGAAAAATCTTTCAATAACCTCTTCATTCATTGCTTTACTGACGGAAGAGACACTGATCCCCATGGTGCAGCCGGATACATCAGCGACCTGGAAGATCATTTAAAAAGTTCAGCAGGAAAAATAGCATCTGTCGTTGGAAGGTATTATGCCATGGACCGCGATAAGCGCTGGGAACGAGTGAAGTTTGCCTATGACCTGCTTGTTCATGGAGAAGGGAAAAAATTTCTGCATGCGAAGGATGGGATACAGGATTCCTATGATCAGAATATCACCGATGAATTTATCAAACCGGTAGTGATCGTAGATGCAAATAATGAACCGCTGGCAACAATAAATGAAGGGGATGCTGTGATCTGCTTCAACTTCCGGACTGACCGTTGCCGTGAAATCACACAAGCATTGACGCAAAAAGACTTTCCGGAGCAGCAGATGAAACGATTGAATCTGCATTATGTAACAATGACAAACTATGATGACACCTATCAGAATGTGTTTGTAGTTTATGACAAAGAAAATTTACACAATACACTGGGAGAGGTTGTATCGCAAGCTGGCAAGAAGCAAATCCGTATTTCCGAGACTGAAAAATACCCCCATGTTACCTTTTTCTTTTCAGGGGGAAGAGAAGAGCCGTTTCCGGGAGAACAAAGGATAATGATTCCTTCCGCAAAGGTTGCCACCTATGACTTAAAGCCGGAAATGAGTGCGATCGAAGTCACTGATGCCATTGTTGCCGAGCTGAAAAAAGGCGCCGTTGATTTTGTCTGCCTCAATTTCGCAAACCCTGATATGGTGGGACATACAGGGGTGTACAATGCAATTATTAAGGCTGTTGAGACGATTGATACTTGTGTAAAAAAGGTGGTTGAAGCCGGACTTGCCAACGGTTATTCTTTTCTAATCACAGCCGATCACGGCAATGCAGATTATGTGATCAATGAAGATGGAACGCCAAATACGGCCCATACTACCAACCCTGTTCCGTTATTCATGGTAGGAAGTGATTACCAAAAAATCAGCAATGGAAGACTATGTGACCTTGCTCCAACCATCCTGAAGATGATGAACCTTGAAATTCCGAAGGAAATGACAGGAAAAGTTTTGGTCTGATAAAACAACGCGTTCGCCACATTGTTCTTTTGCTATTCCGTTGATCGGGTTATCTTTGCCTCCGCAAAAATTTAAAAACAATAATAATGGGACAGACAACAGCTGAAAAAATCGTAAAATACAAGGTAAAGGACATTTCACTGGCCGAATGGGGTCGTAAAGAAATTAAACTTGCCGAGCAGGAAATGCCGGGACTAATGGCACTACGCCAGGAATTCGGAGCTAAAAAGCCACTAAAGGGCGCCCGTATTGCAGGTTGTCTGCATATGACCATACAAACTGCTGTTCTCATTGAGACACTTGTTGAACTGGGTGCAGAAGTGACCTGGAGTTCATGCAATATTTTCAGCACGCAGGATCATGCAGCAGCAGCAATTGCAGCAGCAGGTATCTCTGTTTATGCATGGAAAGAAATGACCAACGAAGAATTCGACTGGTGCATTGAGCAGACGTTGTTTTTCGGCGAAGACCGCAAGCCACTGAATATGATCCTCGATGATGGCGGAGACCTTACCAATATGGTGTTTGACAAATATCCTGAGCTCATCAAGAACATCAAAGGACTGAGCGAAGAAACAACCACAGGTGTTCACCGCCTGTATGAGCGCATGAAAAACGGCACACTGGCTGTTCCTGCGATCAATGTCAACGATTCTGTTACCAAATCGAAATTTGACAATAAATACGGCTGCCGCGAATCACTCGTGGATGCTATCCGCCGTGCAACAGATTTGATGCTTGCCGGTAAAGTAGCCGTGGTAGCGGGTTTTGGAGATGTGGGCAAGGGATCAGCGGAGTCTTTGAAAGAAGCCAAGGTGCGTGTTATCGTTACTGAGATCGATCCTATCTGCGCATTACAGGCAGCAATGGAAGGTTATGAAGTAAAGAAGATGGATGATGCAGTGAAGGAAGCAGACATCATTGTTACAGCTACCGGAAACTACAGCATCATTAAAGACCGTCATTTCAAGGCGATGAAGCACAATGCAGTTGTTTGCAACATCGGTCACTTCGATAATGAAATTGACATGGCATGGCTGAATGGTAACTACGGAAAGACAAAGGATACCATTAAGCCGCAGGTTGATAAATACACATTGGATGGCAAAGACATCATTGTTCTTGCAGAAGGCCGTTTGGTGAATTTAGGTTGCGCCATGGGACATCCTTCATTCGTGATGTCAAATTCATTCACGAACCAAACCCTTGCGCAGCTTGAACTCTGGACGAATGCAGCGAGCTATGAAAATAAGGTTTACACGCTTCCTAAACACCTGGATGAAAAAGTTGCCCGTCTGCATCTTGCGAAAATTGGTGTGGAGATAGATGTACTCACTGATGAGCAGGCAAAATACATTGGCGTAACGCCACAGGGTCCGTTTAAGGCAGATACATACAGGTACTAATAACGATTAACGGATAACTGATAACCGTTATCCGAAACAGCCGCCGGTCGTAAAAGATTAGCGGCTGTTTTTTTTTCCGGTAGCTTTTTCGCGAGTCATCAGGAACAATATGAATCAGATTGGGTCGGCGTGCTATTAACCACCATGCTTTTTTGTTTTCCCTTCAAGCAAGTATCCCATTGCAATGCTGATGGCCGGAATGCCTGCATAACCAATACCGATTGACATAAAATAATCCTGAAAAGTCGTCTTCATTATTGGAATGAGAATTACTGAATCCAGCAGAATGTTGATGGCAAACCAGAACAATCCTACAATGACTCCATGCCTTATGAAATCAGCGTCCACTAATTTGAAGTATCTGAAAAGAAGATAACTTCCACTGATACATCCCACTGCCATAATTGTTGCCTTAAACGTAGCATAAGGAACAACAAGTTCGCCACCCGGCTTGTAAAAAAAGAATGACACAACAAATGGAATTAACCACGACAAGAAGCCCAATAAAATATTTTTGAAAATTATTTTTCTAGTCATAAGAATGAATTTATTTCAAATGTCGTTCCCCCATCATTTATTCAGGATGATTTTCGTCACCATTTACGCTGATGCTTATCAATCATTTCCTCCGATCGGTTTCAAGGCAGACTAAAAGCACTGAATACCTGATATTTCACCTAAGTATTTTCAACTTTTTCTAATGAGACTATGATTTCAGAAACTGTCTCGGCTTAGGCCATACCCTTATAACTGGGTCAGAGACAAACATGAACGGGTTACTCTAAACATGCTGAATCATTCCCAAAAAGAAAGAGGCCGCTCATAATTGAACGGCCTCTTTCTTGTTAATTGTAATTTGAAGATATTAATCCTCGCTGATCAGCATCATTCTTCCCGTCTGAACCTGGTCGCCACATATGATGCGGTACATGTAAATTCCTTCGCGCAGATCGGCATTCCATTTCACCATGTAGTTCTTTCCACTTTCAACTTCTCCGTCAAAGATGGTAGCCACCTTTGATCCATCAATTGCATAGATCTCAACAACAGCGTGATTGCTATTCTTATTGAAGGTACGGAATTGAATGGTTGTAGAGCTGACGAATGGATTCGGATACACGCTCGCTTCGATGCTGGCAAGTGACAATACATACTTTTCAGTTACGGTTACACCGTCCGCATCAGTAACTGTTACTGCGTATTCACCCGAAGACTTCACATTTATTGCAGGAGTAGTTTCACCTGTTTCAGTATGCCATACATAAGAATAAGGCGCTTTACCTTCCTCACCAACAGCAGTTAAAGTTCCATCATTCGGATTGTGGATGAAGCGGCAATGTATTCTAATAACTGTAACGCATACGCTGCATGTGCTTGAACATCCGCTGGAGTTTGTAACCGTTACTGAGTATGTACCAGCGCAGCTTACAGTGATACAACGTGCATGAGAACCATTGCTCCAGGTATAGGTATACCCATTACCTGAAGGAGCGCACAACTGCGTGCATTGTCCTTGTTGTATTGTTGTATTACCCGAAATGGTACATGAAGGGCGCGGGTTAACAGTAATTGTTTTACTGCATGTGCTTGAACATCCGCTGCTGTTTGTAACTGTAACAGTGTAAGTCCCGGCAGTAGTTACATTGATGCAACGTGAATGAGACCCGTTACTCCATGTGTAAGTATAGCCATTGCCTGACGGAGCGCACAGACTTGCAGTCTGACCCTGGCAGATCGTATTGTTATTGCCACATCCGCTAACAGTTATATTACATGAAGGGGCTGCACTTACATAGATCGTCTTGCTGCATGTGCTTGAACAACCGCTGCTGTTTGTAACAGTAACAGTGTAAGTTCCGGCAGTAGTTACATTGATGCAACGTGCATGAGACCCGTTACTCCAGGTGTACGTATAACCATTGCCTGCAGGAGCACACAAACTTGCTGTTCCGCCCTGGCAGATCGTATTGTTGTTTCCACATCCGCTCACTGTAATGTTGCATGACGGAGCAGCACTTACATAGATTGTCTTGCTGCATGTGCTTGTACATCCTGCACTGTTGGTAACAGTAACAGTATAAGTACCTGCTGATGTTACATTGATGCATCGTGAATGTGACCCGTTACTCCAGGTGTAAGTATAACCATTGCCTGACGGCGCACACAGATTTGCGGTTTGTCCCTGGCAGATGGTATTGTTATTTCCGCATCCTGTTACTGTGATGTTGCATGACGGTGCCTGGCTTACATAGATGGTCTTGCTGCATGTACTAGTACAACCTGCACTATTGGTAACAGTAACAGAGTAGGTACCTGCTGTTGTTACATTGATGCAGCGTGAGTGAGAACCGGTACTCCATGTGTAAGTATATCCATTTCCTGTAGGAGCACACAAATTGGCTGTCTGTCCCTGGCAGATGGTATTGTTATTTCCGCATCCTGTTACTGTGATGTTACATGACGGTGCCGGACTTACATAAATGGTCTTGCTGCATGTACTTGTACAACCTGCACTATTGGTAACAGTAACAGAGTAGGTACCTGCGGCAGTAACGTTAATGCACCGTGTATGGGCACCGGTACTCCATGTGTATGTATAACCTATACCTGAAGGTGCACAAAGGTTTGCAGTACCTCCCTGGCAAATGGTGTTGTTGTTTCCGCATCCGGTTACAGTGATGTTACATGAAGGGGCCGGACTAACATAAATGGTCTTGCTGCATGTGCTTGAACATCCTGCGCTGTTGGTTACAGTAACAGAGTAGGTACCTGCGGCAGTAACGTTAATGCACCGTGTATGGGCAC
>CAYHHK010000097.1:0-5575 GCA_964356415.1 uncultured Flavobacteriales bacterium | reverse complement strand
TTCCGCATCCGGTTACAGTGATGTTACATGAAGGGGCCGGACTAACATAAATGGTTTTGCTGCATGTACTTGAACAACCCGCGCTGTTGGTAACTGTAACAGTATAGCTACCCGCAGCCGTTACATTGATACAACGTGAATGAGATCCGTTACTCCAGGTATATGTATAGCCTATGCCAGAAGGGGCGCAAAGGTTTGCTGATCCGCCCTGGCAAATCGTATTGTTGTTTCCACATCCACTTACCGTAATGTTGCATGAAGGAGCAGAAGTAACAGTTACGCACTTATTGCAGGTACTGGTACAACCACCCTGACTTGTGATAGTAACGGAGTAAGTACCCCCTGCAGTAACAGTAATACACTGTGTTGTTGCTCCTGTACTCCACAGGTAACCTGCAGCACCGGCCGTCGCACACAACTGCGTTGAACCGCCGGCACAGATAGAACTGTTTCCCGTAATATTGCAACTCGGGTTCGAACCTACTGTGAGTGTCTTGCTGCAAGTACTGGTACAACCGTTTGCATTTGTAACTGTAACGGAATAGGTTGATGCAGAACTTACAGTTATGCACTGTGTAGTTGCACCCGTACTCCATAGATAAGAAGACATTCCTGCAGGTGCACACCATTGTGTTGATCCGCCTGCACAAATAGATCCGTTACCGGTAATTGCACAAGTCGGAAGCGAGTTCACAACAAGTGTTTTGCTGCACGTGCTGGTACATCCGTTTGCATTGGTAACTGTTACAGAATATGCTGCCGCAGTGCTTACCGTGATACATTGAGTTGTTGCTCCTGTACTCCATGCATAAGAAGACATGCCTGCAGGTGCGCACCATTGTGTTGATCCGCCTGTACAAACCGAACCGTTACCGGTAATGCTGCACGTTGATTGTTGATTTATTGTTGTAGTAGCTGAAGCAGAAGCAGTACATCCACTTGCGTTTGTAACAGTTACAGTAACTGTGGTAGCAGTACTAACGGTGATACACTGAGTAGTCGCCCCCGTACTCCAGCTATATCCTGCAAATCCTGCCGGTGCACACAATTGTGTTGAACCGCCCGGACAGAAAGAAGTATTTCCGGAAACAGAGAATGCGTTTACAACAGGGTTTACTGTGATGGTGATAATATTACTTTCTCCTGTGTATGAAGTACAGCCTGAGTTACGTGAACATCTGCGGAAGCAAGTCGTCTGAGTAACTACGCCCGGATCATATGATAATCCTGTTGCACCCGGAATAACTGTCCAGCTGCCTGTACATCCTACACTCTGAATCCAGATGATTTCTAATGTTCCTAAACCACCTGAAGGAGGTGCGATGCTTGTTAACGCGGCAGGATCAAATGGTCCGCAGTTACTTTGGTTAGCTGCAATTGATCCCGGATCTGTTACCTGACAACATACAGGACGTGCAATGGTTACTGCCTGTGCAGTTGCTGCGCAGCCATTGCCATCGGTTACACTTACTGAATAAGTTCCATCGCCTAAGCCGGTCAGACATTGTGTGGATCCTGATGGACTCCATACATAAGTTACAACTCCTGTTGCACCTGTTACGTTAGCACACATGCTGCCATCCAATCCACCATTGTTACATGTTGGTTGGTTGATCTGATCGATGATCACACTTACTGTTGATCCTTGTGATCCTACTGTTGAAGTACATGATGCTGAACACTGGTTAGCATCGGTTACTGTTACAGTATATGGTCCGGCTGCAAGGCCACTGATAGATGATGTTGTTGCTGATGTGCTCCACAAATAGTTTAATGCTCCTGTACCGCCTGATGCATTCACACTCGCTGTACCATTGGCTGTGCCGCAGATTGCAGGAGTAGATGAACACTGTGCCGTTGGAACAGGGTTTACTGTGATGGTGATAATATTACTTTCTCCTGTATATGAAGTACAACCTGAGTTACGTGAACATCTGCGGAAGCAAGTCGTCTGAGTAACTACGCCCGGATCATATGATAATCCTGTTGCACCCGGAATAACTGTCCAGCTGCCTGTACATCCTACACTCTGAATCCAGATGATTTCTAATGTTCCTAAACCACCTGAAGGAGGTGCGATGCTTGTTAACGCGGCAGGATCAAATGGTCCGCAGTTACTTTGGTTAGCTGCAATTGATCCCGGATCTGTTACCTGACAACATACAGGACGTGCAATGGTTACTGCCTGTGCAGTTGCTGCGCAGCCATTGCCATCGGTTACACTTACTGAATAAGTTCCATCGCCTAAGCCGGTCAGACATTGTGTGGATCCTGATGGACTCCATACATAAGTTACAACTCCTGTTGCACCTGTTACGTTAGCACACATGCTGCCATCCAATCCACCATTGTTACATGTTGGTTGGTTGATCTGATCGATGATCACACTTACTGTTGATCCTTGTGATCCTACTGTTGAAGTACATGATGCTGAACACTGGTTAGCATCGGTTACTGTTACAGTATATGGTCCGGCTGCAAGGCCACTGATAGATGATGTTGTTGCTGATGTGCTCCACAAATAGTTTAATGCTCCTGTACCGCCTGATGCATTCACACTCGCTGTACCATTGGCTGTGCCGCAGATTGCAGGAGTAGATGAACACTGTGCTGTTGGAGTTGAAGGCAAGCTAAGAGTTATCGAATTATTCGCAGTACAACCATTGGCATCGGTAACAGTTACTGAATAAGTATTGGCACTCAATCCTGTAGCACATTGTGTTGTTGCACCGGTTGACCACAAATAAGTGGCTGCTCCCGTACCTCCGCTTGCATTTGCACAAGCGCTTCCATTGCTTCCGCCGCCCGCACATGTCGGATTGACAGGTGTAATGGAAACTGAAAGTGGTGTTGTAGGTTCAGTTACAGTAAACGTTCCTGAAGTAGAACATCCGTTGTTGCTTGTTACGGTTACAGAATAAGATCCTGCAGTTAGACCGCTGATGGTTTGTGTAGTCGCACCGTTACTCCATAAGTAAGTAGGATTGGTGCCGTCTGTACTTACAGTAATTGATCCGTTACTTCCTCCTTTGCAGGACACATTCGTAATACTCGAAGTGGTTACCGTTATAATTGTTACAGTAACAGTCTGATCTGCTGCATTTGGAAGAATACATGCATCACCGCCAATTATTCTACGGAAAATGGTGTTTGTAAACACTTGTCCGATGTCTGTTCCCAAAAGGTTCTGATTAGTGGCTCCAGGTATGTTTGTCCAGTTGGAACCATTGTCAATACTTTTTTGCCATTGATATGTGGCAGCAGAAGCAAGTGTCGGATATGTTGAATTCACTCCGTTGCGAGAAATGGTTGCCAACAGATATGATGGAACGGAACCAACGAGGTCAACCGGTACGGCACCATAGCAAATAGTTTGGTCATCATTTATGGTATTGCCTGTAAGATCAGGTGGATTAGCCCAAACTACCAGTCCGGGTTCATATGGGGTTGTGCTTGTGCGTGTAATATTTGGCCCGCCAACAGTAAGAGGAATGTTGTTTGATTTTGATGTTACAATGGTATAGATGCGACAGTCTGAAAACTTAATACCGCGCTCCCCGACCGGATCATAATCATCATTAGAACCACCATAATAAGTACTGAAGTTAAGGGTGGACAGTATTGAGTTTAATTTAATAAACACCTTATCGTTGCTGCCGAAATTGGTTGTTTGTAAGGGTGTATTTGGAATTGCCGTTACCGGGAAGTTGGTACTGTTTGTATAACCAAAAACGTAAACGTCATTGTTCAGGTCTGTATTCAATCCCATCATGTTTACTTCGTTTCCTGATCCACCTAAATAAGTAGATGCAACAAAATGCTGATCGGTATCCATCCTGCATACAAAGAAATCATTTGTACCGCCACCATAAGTGGTGTACAATCCACCTGAAATATTTGATGCTGCCAGACCACCTGTAATTCCACCGAAATAAAGCTGCGTTTTCAGGGTATTAAATTCCATGCAGAGAATTGCAGTGGATTTGCTTGCTGCAGACTGAAAATAAGAAGACCATCTGGTTGCTCCTGTTGAGCTTAGTTTTTGAATAAATCCGCTTTGAGATCCACCTAAACTTGCCTGACGTGGACTGGTGGTGGGAAAATTTGAAGAGGTAGTATATCCGCCCACAAAAATATCTTCGGAACTGATGTCCTGTACCATAATTGTTGGCTGGTCAATGCCACTGCCACCATAATTTTTAATCCATGCAATGGAGGAAAGATCGGAATTGATTTTAAAAACCATTGCATCAATATTTCCATTGTTTGTATTGCTTGCACCTGTACCGGGATACAGTGTAAGCAGGTTGGTACTTTGGGTATTTCCGCAGATTACGATGTCTCCTGATTCATTGATTCGCAGATCGAATGATCCATCATCTCCATTACCGCCGATTACAGAAGATTTTATTGAGTTTCCGAGTTTGTTGATCTTCATGATGAAGATATTGTCGGTGGTCTGTCCGCGCTGATCGATACTTGCACCGCCACCGTTGAAAGCAGTTCCTCCGATAAGAGGGAAATTAGAACTTGACGTATAACCCGTAATATACAGGTTGCCATCAGGACCCTGCTCCATTGCATAAGGATTATCATCTCCGCTTCCGCCAATATAGGTCTGCCATACACGTGTTCCACTTAAACCTATTGTTGCCGGCTCTGTATATTTTCCAATAATCATTTCGAGGTTACCGTTCGCAATTTCATCAAAAGCACCTACTGTAATCTGGTCAGTGGTTCCTACTACGCGGGCAACCATATAAATAGCGCCATCGCTCGGATCAACCCAGATACAATGACCATGGTTGTCGCCGCTTGAATTTGTATTTACCCATGTAGCCCAACGCAATGCAATGGGATCAATTACCAATGCCTCTGAAGCATCAAATTCGCCCAACTGGAAAGAGAGTACATTCTTGTTCGACACTATATAGTTTGCGACAACTGATTTCTCTACACCATTAATTCTCTGGTAAACCACAGGGGCAGGAAAATCAACATCTCCAACGCTGGTATGCATTACGAGGTGACCATTTTCTGCCACATACATTGATTCTATTCCGTCAAACCTGATGGAAATATTATTTTTATTAAAACCGGGTTTGCAGATGATATCATATTCGAGCGTCGCATCCTGTGAAGGGTAGTAACGCACGTCGACATTGTTGTAAACATTGTTATACCATACCTCAGCATAGCTATTCACATTGGAATGTTGTCCGCCGGAATTCATGTAATTATTTACATCAGCATGCACGTCTTTGGCTTCGATACTCATTTCTGCCGAACTGTTTTGAAAGTTCATCATCCATGCATGTCCTTTCAGTCGCGAAGAAAGGGCACGCCATGGCTTACCGTTTTTAATATCTTCTTCAAGTTGCTCACCTTCTTCCTGGCGGGCATTCATCATCTCAGCATCAAACGTACTGATAATCATACCCTGCTGCGTAGCCACGGCTTGTCCTAGTGCGAAATCCGCCCTGTACAATACAGGTGTACTGAATTGCCCGGCATTCTGTGTAAAATAGATTTGCTTGTTGTAGTAATTGAGAATACTACTGATGTCAGGAGTTGC
>CAYHHK010000096.1:0-15588 GCA_964356415.1 uncultured Flavobacteriales bacterium | reverse complement strand
GGTCAGTGCTGGTTGATGGATTCGCTCCTCCGAATGTCCACAGATATGATGTCGCGCCGATAGAATTATTTACAAAGTCTGTACACGTACCCGGACAAATATGATTCGGTGCCGAGAACAATGCGATAGGTGCCATTGCACATGCTCCGCATGCAGGATCGGGCACATAGCGCCAAAGGTCATTGATCATTGATCCTCCCTGATCATATCCGCCCAGCAACCACAGATAACCAAGGGCGTCTTTGTAAGCATGTGAGCCCTGCCTTGCGCCGGGCATATTCGCAGGGTCAGAAACCCCTTTGGTGCCATGAATAGAAATTGCTCCGCCTGCTGAACTTCCGCTCACCCATGTCCACATATCTGTGTTCATGTCGAACCTCCACAGATCATTTGCCCATCCATTTGTTCCACTGCCACCGAAAAGCCAAAAAACTCCGCAGTCGTCGGTCCATGCTGCGCGTGCTTCTGTTCGTGCAGGTGGCCGGTTGGTAGGATCAGCAATGCATGGTACGCCATAACTTCCTGCATCCTGAGAAATATTTGGACCATTCATCCACGTCCATTCATTTGTGAGCGGAGAGAAACGCCAGAGATCGTTTTTTGTTCCGGCACTGCTCGTGCCTCCAAAAATCCAGAAGTCGTTATTCAAATCTTTAAACCGTGTATAACACATTCTTGCTCCCGGAAAATTGGTAGGGCTACTTACTCCTATTGAACCATAAACCGGCATTGCATTTACGGTGGTGTCACCTTTCATCCATGTCCATTCATCAGATGAAATATTATACTTCCACATATCGCCTATATATGGCCCGCCGGATGACATGCCGCCAAAGAACCAGAGGTCATCGCCTTTTGTCCATGTGCACGAGTTCTCTGTTGAAGATGGTGGTGTGTTGGTAGACGAAGGCACTCCCATCACTCCATGGTTTCCGGTAAAATTTCCAAGCGTATCTCCACCCATCCATGTCCAGAGGTTTGAGGTTGGGTCGTACCTCCAAAAATCAGACAGATAGGTCAATGAATAATTAGAGTATCCTCCATACATCCAGAAGTTCCCGCTATTGTCTACCCAGCTTAACATTCCGTATCCGCGTTCTCCCGGCTGATTTGTTGCCGCCGCCACACCACGTATTCCATATACAGGCGCACCACCCGCGCCACCGGGGCCATTCAGCCATGTCCATTCATTGGTTGATGGATTGTACCGCCACAAGTCTGCCTCTGTGCTGAAAGTATAATCGAGACCACCATAGAGATAGAAGTTTCCGGAAAGGTCGGTCCATTCACATCCTTCATAAATTCCTCCCGGTTTATTCAATGGATCAGGAACCCCCTGTGTTCCGAAAACACTTGGCTGTCCGGCCAAATTGTCTCCACTCATCCACGTCCATTCGCCGGGTGTTTGTGCTGATAGATTTTGCATGGCAGAGAGTCCAATGCACATTAGGTAGATGCTGATTTTTTTCATAGGATTATTAACGCGCACCTCAATTGGGGCAATCGTTGTCACGCAAACCTAATCAATCGTGGATTTAAAACCAAGCCCCCTTAAGATAAATGTCGGTTTTAACGGGGTAGAAATTGTTCTTTCAGTAGCCCGCCGGGGTTTCCCCAACAAACTAACTTGCTTACTTTCGCCAACGATTTCTATGAGTGATCAAAGCGAAAAGTTTTTACTCGATGCCGAAACAATCGTTTTCGACAAAGAACACAGGCGCAAGCTTGCGTTCAATATCCTCCAGTATGATAAGAAGGTAGAGCATGGGAAACATCAGTATGCCGACATGGAGCTGGCAAAACAGCGCGCAGCAAACATAAAATGGAAGGTGATTGAAAACCTCGACAAGTACCTGCATGAGTTTGACCAGAATGTTACAAAGCGCGGCGGAAAAGTGATCTGGGCGCAAGACGCAAAAGAGGCAATGGACGAGGTGGTGAATATCCTCAAGCGTATCAATGCGCGCACTGTGGTGAAAGCAAAAAGCATGACTACTGAGGAAATCCATGTCAACGAAAGACTGAAGGAAGAGGGAATCGAATCTTTAGAAACAGATCTTGGTGAGTACATTGTTCAATTGCGAAATGAGGCACCTTACCACATTGTAACTCCTGCCATGCATCTGTCAAAAGAGGATGTGGCAAAAACGTTCAATGAAAAATTTGACCTGCCTATAGAAAGTACGCCGAAGGAAATTACTGCTTATGTGCGTAAGACGCTCCGTGAAAAATACCTTCAGGCAGATGCGGGAATTACAGGTGCAAATTTTTTAGTGGCCGATTGCGGTGGTGTGGCTGTCACCGAAAATGAAGGCAACGCTTTGATGAGCATGTCCTTTCCCAGAGTACAAATTGCCATTGCGGGAATAGAAAAAATAATTCCATCGATGACAGATCTGGATCTGTTCTGGCCGCTCCTCGCAACACATGGCACCGGACAAAACATCACCGTTTACAATAGCCTTACCACAGGGCCGCGACAGGGAGGTGAACATGACGGACCGGAAGAGTTTTACGTGATACTTCTTGACAACGGCCGAACAAATTTACTTGCCGAACAGGAACAGCGCCAGGCGCTCGGCTGTATTCGTTGTGGCGCCTGCCTGAATGGTTGCCCCATTTACAAGGGAGTTGGCGGACACGCCTATGGCACAACCTACAGTGGACCCATTGGCTCTGTAATCAGCCCGCACCTCAACGGAATGAAGGAATTCAAACACCTCAGTTACGCTTCTTCACTTTGTGGAAAATGTACGGAGGTCTGCCCGGTAAAAATTGAATTACATAAACTTTTATTGCTGAATAGAAGCGACTCCGTTGAACAAAAACTGAATTCAAAAAGTGAAAAATTTATTTTCGGTTTCTGGAAAAAAGCCATGCTCAGCAGAAAGCTCATGAACCGGGGAGGAGCATCTGCAAAGAATTTCATGCTTCAGAATTTTTTTAAGAAAACTTGGGGTAATAGGCGTGAGCTGCCGCGCATTGCCCCGAAGTCCTTCAATGAGCTGTGGAAAGAACGGATGGGAAAGTGACCGCTGTGCGGATTTTCGCTCACCGCGAGAGATAATCCAGAAAAGATCTTTCTAAAAATATTTCATGCTGACGGCGAAGCTGTCGAGTTCTATCCGGGTCCTTGCATGATGAAATAAAAACATCTTTGTCGCCTTTCTTTCGGGATATAAAGCAACTGTCTGTTACGAAACCGCTTCCATAATGGTAATCATAATAAGCAAATGAAGGCGAATAAGGATTCATGATGTTTTTTCCAAATTCATATTTTTCTGTAGATAGGCGGAACTGTTTTGCAAGCGTCGGCGCTATGTCCAATTGAGAGGTAACGGATTTGATCTTTCGCCCTCTGAATTCGGGCTTAATCACCTCTCCATAAAAAAACGAAACAAGGCGGTGGTATTCCTTGTCTTCTATACCAATATCCCGCTGACAAAAATGACTGTGGTCTGAAATAATTACGAAAAGCGTATTGCTATACCATGGCTCCTTTTTTGCCCCGGAAAAAAATTCGCGAATGGCCCCATCAGAATAAATAATTGTGTTCATGTAATCGTTCTCTCGGCCGCCGGATATTTTTTTTATTGGAACCGGAATATCATAGGGAGAGTGTGTGCTGATCGTAAACCATGAATATAAAAACGGTTGTCGCGCTTTGCTCAGCTCATTGATTACAAGAGGTGCCATGTCGCCGTCATGAATTCCAAGGTGTCCATCGGGCACAGATTCAGGAAAATCATCCCGTTCCACCACTACATCAAACTGTGTGTTATATAGATAACTTTTAATGTTTCCGTAATTCAATTGTCCTCCGAAAATAAATCCTGTTTCATAGCCCAGAGACTTGAAGTCGCGGCTAACAGACGGAAGGTTTTTTGTTTTGCTTGACTGGTTGGTAATTGATATTTTAGGTGTTGACGGGTATCCGCTAAGAATGGCGGGAATTCCCTGGTCAGAAGCATATGCCGCAGCATAACACCTGGTTAGTGAGATTCCCTCGCGCGAAATGCTGTCGAGAAATGGAGCATAGTTGTCTCCGTCAAAATTCGACAACGCATATGCTGTGATGCCTTCAAGGATCACAAAAACAATATTTGGCTTTTCTGTTGTAAGAAAATATTCGGTGGTGTCCTTCCCGACAGACAACATTTTTTTAAGCCCCGCTTCTGCTTCCGTTGCGCTCATGAATTCATAAGGATTCACTTCCTGATGAGTGGTATATTCAAGGGTGTTGTGCGCAAGGCTCCACAATGGATTAACTGCGGCGTCGTTCAATACGTTATAAGGCGAATAATATGCCTCGCTGTCAGAAACAGGAATTGCACTCCATCCTCCCCTGATCATTAAAAAATTAATAGGCGCAATTACAGTAAGACTTAATGTGGTTAAAACAATTTTGCTTCTGGTACCACTCGTCAATTCATTTTCAGAAATCCTTGCGGCAACCTTTCTCAGGTAAAACAATATATAACCTGTTGAAAAAACAATTGACAGGAAAAAGAAAAGAAATGATATGTGAAGCTGCGCTGTTCTGAAAACTTCGCCGGGGTGTCTGAAGTGCAACAGCGCCTGCATGGTCAGCTTTGTGGTCCATTCCCGGTAAAGAAAAAGTTCTCCGAAACAAATCATGCAATAAATCACAATGAATACTGAAACAACCATGTTGCTAAGGCGCATAATCCATCGCACGGGAAAAATAACCGAAAGTGTAAAGAGGGCGCCGGGCAATGGTAGCAAATACCCAATTGTTGAAAGATCAAGCAGCCATCCCCATGCAAGCGATCTTAACACATGGGAAAATGAGGCGTCAGAAAAAAAAGATGTGGCGCTGAGGAGAAAAATAATTCGGTTCAGGAAAAAAACGCCCAGCCAGAAAAAGATGAAGCGAAAAATAAATTTCAGCATACGCTTCATTGGGCACTTTCATCGCCTTCCGGGACCTTGGTTTCATCCCATTTTTTTTCTTCCCCCACCTGATAGGTGATTTGTAGGATCAAAGAACCGCCGGAGTCAAATTTTTTCCAGACTCCATCCGGGCTTCCCAGTCTGTAGTTTCTGACCTCGCTTATTCTTCCATTAGGATAATAATATTTGTGTTCTCCTGTTTCTAGTCCCTCAAGGTACTCTCCTTCAAATGCCGGATTGCCATCGTCATAAAACTGTTTCCAGATACCGTCCTCTTGCCCTTCTACAAATTTTCCTACGGCAGTATATCCGTTCATCTTGTATTTCCATTCCGCTTCCTGCTTTCCATCGGCATATTGGCCCTCTGCAATTACGTTTTCACCATCATCATATTCCTTCATTGCGCCTTCTTCTCTGCCATTCACATATGTTTCTTCTCTGCGCAACCCTCCGTTAGGGTAATACCATTTCCAGTTGCCATTGGGTTTCCCTTTCAGATAGACTCCTATTTGCTCTGTTGAGTCGTTCTCATGAGAAAACTTCCATTCACCATCCCGTTTTCCATCTATATAATTCCCTGTTGATTTTTGATGACCACTTTCATAAAATTCTTTCCACTCACCCTGCTCACGACCCTGCCCGTCATATTTGCCTTCACGTAATACGCGGCCGGCTTTATAAACTTTTGCACCTTCAAGATTTCCATTTTCATCATACTGGCGAAAGGTTCCTTCCGGAACACCCTTTTTATATGTGCCCACTATTTTTGTCACGCCGGTATTGTAGTATTGGCGCTTAACTTCAAATTTATCTTCTTCTTTTTTCTGTGTAATAATGAGTTCGCCATTGCGGTATTCCTCCTTGGTAACCACCCTTCCATCAGGATCGTATTCTTTAAATGTTCCGTCCTTCTTGTCGTCTTTATAACTTCCCTCGCTTTTCATGCCGTCGTTATTGTAATATTCCCGGTAAATACCCTGCTTCAATCCGAGTTTATCCACCCTGTTTATTTTTTCCTCTTTCTGAAAATACCCGTTTCGAAAAGTTGTGATAGTTATCAGTATGCCGTCCCGGTTAAATTCTTTTGAAAGGCCATGCTCTACTCCTGCCACAAACGGAAGTACCTTCAATAATTTTCCATCTTCACTGTAAAATTTTTGCAATCCGTTTTTAACTCCCATAGAGTCCGTTTCTTCGCTTTGAAGATTTCCGCTCGCATAGAATATTTTCTGTAGTCCGTTTTTTATCCCTTCGCGATAATGGTACTGCGAGGAAATAATACCTGAATCAGAATAAAATTTCCACTCCCCCTCGAGTTTAAAGTTAACCCTGTTTCCTTCACTTTTCAAGCGGCCGTTTTCATAATAACTTTTCCAAAAACCGTCAGGTTTTCCATTCACCAGGGTTCCTTCGCTGGATAGTTTTCCACCCGGGAAATAGAATTTTGTTTCGCCGTCTTTCGCCTGCTGAGCTGTAAGTCCCAAAACTGTTGCCTGGACAAGGAGTATTAAAAACAAAAATTTTCGCTGGAGCATGAGGCTGTTGAAAAATCTGGGTGCAAATGTCGTAATAAATTTTGCTGCATCACAACATCATCGCCAAACGCAAAATTTACACGACAACAATGTATTAGTATTATATATTATTTAAAAAGAATCTACTACTAATACTAAGGTGTTCATTTGGTTCGTAACTCAGCCTCACTTTACTTGATAAATAAGATAGCCTGCAAAATGAGGTTGTTATGAACCGCCTGTTTAAGTGTAATTAGTTGAGGACCTAATTTCTCCGGAGAAATTAACAACGTGTGTATAACTGAAGCTGTTTAAAAATAAAACAGAAACGAATGTTCGCTTCTTGTCAGAAAAAGTTCATAAGCCACGATAACTTTTTAGATCTTTTTCTTGCTTTAATGGAATTACGGGTTAACGAATTTAAGTAATGAACAATCCGGAAAAAGATGTTAGTAGTTAGGAACAGAAAAAATAAATATACACCGGCATTTGGTTGATAAGTACCCAATAACCGAATCTGATAATGAGGATGTTCCATGATTAAAAATAAGAATTGTTGAAAACAAAAACAATATCTTTGAACGCAATAATTAATTATTTTTGAAAAATGGGTAAGTCAAGAATTTCCACGGGCTGTGATCACGCAGGTATTGAAGCCAAGGATGCCATTGTAAAAATGTTAAGGGATGAGAGTTATGAGGTAATCGACAAGGGAACCTTCTCTCCGGACTCTGTTGATTATCCCGACTTCGCACATGCCGTTGCGAATTCTGTTGAAAGCGCCGAAACCGATTTTGGTGTACTGGTTTGCGGAAGCGCGAACGGGGTTGCAATAACAGCGAACAAACACAGCATGATCCGCGCCGCGATAGCATGGCGGAATGACGTTGCCGCACTTGCCCGTCAGCACAACAACGCGAACATCATATGCATACCGGCCCGTTTTGTAAGCATTCAAGAAGCAATACAATTTGTGCAGACGTTTTTGAATAGTTCATTTGAGGGAGGAAGACACCAGAAGCGGGTTGAGAAAATAGCGCCGATACGTTAAGTTTTTTACTGATGATCAGGACGGCTTTATTTTTGTCGGCATTCTATTTTCTTTCCCACGCTGCTTTTGCGCAAGACTCAACCGCTTTCGGGTATGCAAGGAAAATTAATGCTGCCAGCTTGCGCTCTTACCTTGAGGTTCTTGCATCCGACTCTCTTGAAGGCAGAGAGACCGGAATGACCGGACAAAAAAAAGCAGCCTCTTTTATTGCCGGAATTTTTTCTGCGGAGGGGTTGCAACCTTGTGTTAGTGGAGGATATTTTCAACACACAGCGCTCAGCGCCAGAGCAAACATGGGAGGAAACTTTCAGGTGAATGAAAAATATTTTGTTTTCATGGGAGATTATTTTTATCCTCCGGGTATTGCGGATTCATTGTTCGTGATCGCCAAAGTGGTTTTTGCCGGACACGGGATTGTGCAGAGCGGGCACGACGACTACAAAGATCTCGACTCGAAGAATAGCGCAGTGCTTTTTCTGGAAAAGGATCCGGGGAATAAAGCGCCCAAAAGTCTCTCGAAGAAGATTAACGACGCAAAAGAAAAAGGAGCGACAGTGGCATTGATCATTACCGATTCTTTGGAACAGATAATCAAGGATTTCAACTATGAAAGTCCGGAGAGGCCCACGGCGGAAATCCCCTATGCATTCATTACCCGCGAAATGGCAAAAAACTTTTTTGTAGCCGGAAAAGTTCGGGCATTTGAAAAAAAAATCAAAAAGTGTGGAAGAATCGGAAAGCCTTGCGGGATTGCAGCTACGACAGAAGCCCAGTTAAGTTTTGTAAAAGAGACTAAGCGCCTGCGAGGGGAAAACGTTATGGGATTTCTTACGGGTACCGATAAAAAAGACGAAGTACTTGTGCTTACCGCACACTATGATCACCTGGGTATGCGCGACTCTCTTATTTATTATGGAGCAGATGACGACGGAAGCGGTACAGCAGCAGTATTGGAAATGGCAAAAATATTTTCAGAAGCAGCAAAAGAGGGGCATCGCCCACGCAGAAGTATTTTATTCATGACCTTTTCAGGAGAGGAAAAGGGACTGCTTGGAAGTAAGTATTATGTAAATCAACCGATTTTTCCTTTAGCAAGCACTGTGGCAAATCTCAACACAGACATGATCGGGCGGACGGATGAAAAACACGACTCGCTTGGCGTGCGCGAATATGTGTATATCATCGGATCGGACAAGCTCAGCACCACACTGCATAGTATCAACGAAAATGCAAACGAATCTTTCACGCGGCTTGAGCTTGACTACACCTATAACCGGCCGGAAGACCCGAATCGTTATTATTACCGGAGCGACCATTATAATTTTGCAAAGAATAACATCCCGGTTATATTTTATTTTAATGGCAGCCACGCCGATTACCACAAGCCATCAGACACCATCGATAAGATACAATTTGATCTTTTAGTAAAACGAACACAACTGATATTTCTTACCGCCTGGGAGCTGGCCAACGGGGCAGAACGCATAAAAGTGGATGTAGAGAGCGACATGCCGAACAAAAAAGAGGACTAAGAAAAATTCTTGAATCCTATTGTGCTTTCCCCTATTTTCGTAGCATGAAGAAGGGCTTATTGTTTCTTGGCGTGTTTATAGCAATGGCTTTTGCAGCCGCTGCCCAGAAATTTACGACGGAATTTATGTTCCAGGAATATTTTTCCAAACATCTCGATACGCTTGATGACATTGAAGGCATTTGGCTTGTGAGTACATCGCAGGAGTTTTATAGATATGACACCCTTTATGATGTCCTCAAACTTCCGAAAGCAGCGAAGGTGGCTGTTATGAAAAAACAGGGGAAGTACGACTCATATAATCTTACAGGAGAATCATATGACGTGGAGTTTACTGTTACAGATGTGAGGGGAGTTTATTTTTATGTGATTTCATTTCCTGAAACACAGGAACACTCAAAAGCGGATGCTGTTATCAGCAAGGATGGAAGCATGGAATACAAATATGAATTCCCTGACAAATACCTCAGGTTTAAACTGGCCGATACTTATGAGGAGGGCACACATGTAACCAATGAGGTGAAGTGGACAAAAATTTTTCCTGACAACAAAAAGAAAAGGAAATAATTTTCGCAGGAACGGGCCCGTAATGGATAGCCGCCTTACCCTAAAGTTTCCGGAATAGTTTCAGACGATGGTTGTTCATTCGTGCCGTGATGTGGAAAGAATCGTTTTTGAAAGAACAACAAAAGCATCACGCCAACGCTGATACTGGAATCCGCAATATTGAATACGGGCCTGAAAAACAGGAACGACTCTCCGCCCCATACAGGAACCCACGTCGGGAATTGCCCGGAGACTAACGGGAAGTAAAGCATATCAACCACCCGCCCGTGAAGAAATCCGGCATAACCACCCTTGTCCGGAAACAATGTTGACACTCCTTCGGCGCTGTCGGAAAAAAACATTCCGTAAAAAGCGCTGTCAATGATGTTTCCGATGGCTCCCGCAAAAATGAGAGAGAAGCAGGCGATCGCGCCAAATGTTGTTTTCGATTTAATCAGATGCCAGAGATACCAGCCAATGCCGCTGACAAGGGCGATGCGAAAGATGCTTAGAAATAATTTTCCAAAAGAACCTCCAAATTCAAGGCCAAAGGCCATTCCATTGTTCTCTGTAAAGTGAATGAGAAACCAGTCTCCTACGACGTGGAATTCCTGGCCAAGGAACATGTGCGTTTTGATCCAGACCTTAATCGACTGGTCAATGAGCAGCACTAAAAAAATAATCAGGAGAGATTTTTTCAAGTGAATTTAAAATAAAACAGAACCCCGACTAGCATCGGGGTTCTGTTTTTATTTTTGTTTAGTCGCGGTATTGATTAAGCTTCGCCTCTATGCTTTTGGTAGTGTGTGGCACTGCACGAAGGCGCTCTTTCGGAATCAGCTTACCCGTAACCTGGCAAATGCCATAGGTTTTGTTTTCAATACGAACCAAAGCATTTTCAAGTTGCTCTATAAATTTTTTCTGACGCGTTGCCAGTTGTCCCGCCTCTTCTTTCGCAAGACTTTCGCTTCCATCTTCAAGCATCTTGAACGAACCGGCAGTATCATCAGTACCGTGATCATTGGCATTCGTAATCTGCTGGGTGAGGTTATTCAACTCTTTCTTCGCAATATCAATTTTATTATGGATGATCTCGCGGAACTCTTGAAGCTCTTTGTCGGAATAGCGTGCGCGGTTCGCTTGTTCCGGCAGCACCTTTCCCATCATGGGTGTTTTGGCCACTTCTTCCCTTTTCCTGATGGGCATTAATGCAGCCGTTGGGATCACTAGCCTGTTTCCTTCTTCTTCCTTTACAGGCTTGATTTTTTTGACCGGCTTGTCAGGATTGTTTCTCGGAGCATATAAAACACTCATTACCGGCTCCTCTTTTTCGGGTTCGGATTTATTAACCCGTTTTTTAGAAGGTTGTGTTTTCTTCACTGCTTTTTTTGCAGGCTTCACTTTCTTTGCAACGACCTTTTTCTTTGCTGGTTTCGCCTTTTTTGCAACCGATTTTTTAACCGGTTTTGCCTTTGCTTTTTTTGCAGGCTTTTTAGCGCTCTTTTTTGTAGATTTTTTAGCCATAACCCAAAGTGGATTAATTTTTATAAATAGTAACGAGTGTGGAAATAGTTTCGTCAACCTCAACCGTAACAGCCCCTGAAGACTGCATCGTTTCTACGATTTCGAAGGAGGTTGCTAAAATTTCCGCGCAAATATAGTCTTTATTGTTTAGGAGGGAATTTTTGAAGTCCGGGTGATTTAATACGGTAAGAGATATCTTGTCTGTTACCTCAAAACCCTTGTCTTTTCTCAGATTCTGGATCCGGTTTACAAATTCACGGGCCAGCCCCTCTTCCTTCAGCTTTGGTGAAACAGTAATGTCCAGCGCTACCGTAATGGCGCCGTCATTCGCTACTTTCCACCCGGGCAAATCAATAGGAATGATCTCAACATCTTCCGGCAGGATCACGACCGATTCGCCTTCAATATTGACCTCATATTGTGAAAACCTTTCAATGCCGGAAATCAGGGCTTCTGAATTGTCAGCCGCATGTTGCTGAATGGCTTTCATCAGTTTGCCGTATTTTTTTCCCAGCGTCTTAAAATTCAGCTTCAGGTTTTTGGTAATGCTGGTCGTTTTTTCATCAACGAATTCCAGCTCCTTAACATTCACCTCTGTTAATATAAGGTCTTTAACGCCTTCAATCTTTGTTCTGAAAGAAGCATCCAGTACCGGTATTTGTATGCGCTGCAGCGGCTGACGAACACGCAGGTTTTCCTTTTTCCGTATCGAAAGGATCATGGAGGTGATCTTCTGTGCAAGATCCATTTTTTCCTCCAGGTCTTTGTCAATGATTGCCTTGTTTGCCTCTATCAAATATGAAAGATGGACTGAAATATTTTCAGGCGCCTTGCCGGACAGGTTTTTATAAAGCCACTCTGCAAAAAAAGGCGCAATGGGACTCATCAACTGAGCAACAGTCAACAGACATTCATGGAGTGTTTCATACGCAGCCTGTTTGTCGTCGCTCATTTCTCCCCGCCAGAATCTTCTTCTCGACAACCGGACATACCAGTTACTCAAATCCTCAGTAACAAAAGTTTCAATTGCGCGGCCTGCAGGTGTAGGATCATAATTGTCTAATCCTGTTGTTACGTTTACGACGAGAGAATGTAGCTTTGAAATGATCCACCTGTCAAGCTCTGTCTTTGGAGCAGAATCACTTTTTAATGAGGGATTGAAACTATCGATGTTCGCATATAGTGCGAAAAACGAATAAGTATTATAGAGCGTTCCGAAAAACGACCGCTGCTTTTCAGCAACACCCTCAAGATCAAACTTAAGATTATCCCATGGAGAAGCATTCGTTACCATGTACCAGCGTACAGCATCGGGACCATATTTTTCGATTGTAGAAAAAGGATCCACGGCATTCCCCAACCGCTTGCTCATTTTATTTCCCGCCTTGTCAAGCACAAGTCCGTTGCTGATCACATTCTTAAATGCGACAGAATCAAAAACCATCGTTGCAATGGCATGCAGTGTAAAAAACCAGCCACGCGTTTGGTCTACGCCCTCGGCGATAAAATCAGCAGGAAAACGAGACCCGGCCCCCAAATCCCCAAATGGGGCTTTAAATCCTCCAGACTTCGGAACAGTCGGAGTATGAGCAAGTGCTATAAATATTTTTTGAAGGACAGATTCGATATCTCCAATTACCTCCTCGTTTCGGAATCGAATAACTTTATAGCCAAATAGGTTGAGATATTCGGTGCGTGCTGCATCTAATTGTTTTTGTTCGTCGGTTGCATGATATCCGCCATCTACTTCAACTACCAAATGTTTTTGTATGCAGACAAAATCAGGAATAACGTCCCCAACAATATGCTGCCTTCTGAATTTATAGCCGCTTAGTTTTTTTGCACTTAGCTGCGACCACAAAACATCTTCTGCTTGTGTAGGATTATTGCGATTCGATTTAGCGTGCTCCGAAAGTAATTTATACAAACCCGGATTTGCTGTTTTCCAACGCACCGCATTTGGATTTTCTCCCCCCCCGGGTTTTGTCCCCCCCTCGGGATTTGTTCCCCCTTCGGGATTTGTTCCCCCTTCGGGATTTGTCCCCCCCTCGGGATTTGTCCCCCCCTCGGGGGTTAGGGGGCCGGAGCTAAACGGATAATGCCACTGTGCATATGGCATAGCGCCGCTGTCGAACCACACATCGATCAGGTCTGATTCACGCTCCATCTTTTTTCCGGATGCTGAAACAAGAATTACATCATCAATAAACGGCTTATGTAAATCAAATTTATCGATGTCAGTAAGAGACACCGGATTCGATTTCATAAAACCCGCTGCTATAGATTTTTCAATCTCAGTATGTAATTCCTCAACCGAACCAATGCATTTTATTTCATCATCTGCGCCATCAGCATTTGGCTTTGCTCCCCCTTCGGTTTTTTTCCCCCCTTCGGGCTGCTTCATTACCCCTTCGGTTTTTATCCCCCATTCGGGCTGCTTCATTCCCCCTTCGGGGGTTAGGGGGCCGGCTGTTCTCCATATCGGCAACGGTATCCCCCAAAACCGCGAGCGCGAAAGATTCCAGTCTACCAGATTTTCAAGCCAGTTGCCAAACCGCCCCGTGCCTGTTGACTCGGGTTTCCAATTAATGGTATTGTTTAACTCGATCATCCGCTCTTTGGCTGCCGTAGTGCGGACAAACCATGAATCCAGCGGATAATAAAGTATGGGTTTATCTGTGCGCCAGCAATGCGGATAGCTGTGCTCGAACTTTTCTACCTTAAATGCCTTGTTCTCTTTCTTCAGTTTGATTGAGATCCGTTCATCTACACTTAAATATTTTTCTGTCCCCTGCTTCTTCTTCTCAACATCCTTCTCCTCCTCAGTAAGATATTGTTCTTTCACATATTCATTCGCAAAGTCCGTTACCTCCGGAAGAAATTTTCCGCGCTTATCAACAAGTGTCAGCGAACCGATGCCGTTTTGTTTTGCAACGCGAAAGTCATCTGCACCAAAACTCGGAGCAAGGTGAACGATGCCGGTACCGTCTTCGATGGTTACAAAATCTCCGGCAACAACCCTGAATGCCTCGCCATCTGTGGGTTGTACGTATGGCAGCAGTTGTTCGTAGCCGATCCCAACAAAATCTTTTCCGGCAACATCACCAACTATAGCAAACGGGATTTGCTTGTCGCCCTGTTTATAATCTTCTAATTTTAATTCAGCGTTTTTCTCAGGAAAATATTTTCCCAGCAAATCTTTTGCGAGAATAACATTGATAGCCTGATGTGTATATGGATTGAATGTTTTTACAATTGAATAAATAATTTTCTCACCAACGGCAAGTGCCGTATTCGACGGCAAGGTCCACGGCGTAGTCGTCCATGCTAAAAGGAAAACGCCATCCCCAAGGCTGTTAAGATCTATATTCTTTATTCTTGATTCCGGGCTGAGGCGGAATTGCGCAACCACGCTCGTATCCTTGATCGGCTTATATGTTCCGGGTTGATTTAACTCATGCGAACTAAGCCCCGTACCTGCAGCAGGAGAATATGGCTGTATCGTAAAGCCCTTGTAGAGCAGATTTTTATTATAAAGCTCCTTCAATATCCACCAGACAGATTCAATATAACTGTTTTCATAGGTGATGTACGGATGTGTAAGATCAACCCAGTAACCCATGATGCGCGTAACTTCATCCCACCGTTCTTTGTATTTCATCACCTCGGTGCGACACGCTTTGTTGTAATCTTCAACGGAGATTTTTTTTCCGATATCCTCTTTTTTTATGCCCAGCGTTTTTTCAACACTCAGCTCAATAGGAAGTCCATGCGTATCCCAGCCGCCTTTGCGATCTACTTTTTCACCCTTCAATGTATGGTACCGGCAGAAAATATCTTTGATGGCCCGCGCCATAACATGGTGTATGCCGGGTAAACCATTCGCACTCGGAGGTCCTTCATAAAAAATATAAGCCGGCTTACCCTCTCGTGTAGAAATGCTTTTGTCAAAAACCTTCTCCTTTTCCCAAAAAGCAAGGATTTCCTTTCCAATCTCAGGAAGGTTAAGTTGTTTGAACTCCGGATATATTTTTTCTGTCGCCACGTCTGTAAAAAAGGAGGGCAAAAGTAATTTTAATCCGCGAATCAGGAAGTATTTGGGTCAATGACCGAACCAGTCGCTGTACATCCGGTAGCGGTCGGGCAGCTCATCGAGCAATTTACGCTGTTCTGCGCTTATGGGCTTGATTTTTTTAGCTGGAACCCCGGCATAAATAAACCCGCTTTCACAGACCATATTCTCCGGAACCAATGCCCCGGCGCCGATAATGGCATATGGCTCAACAACAGCATGATCCATTACAATGGCCCCCATTCCGATCAGGACATGATCCTTCAGGGTGCAGCCGTGTACGATAGCCCTGTGACCAATGCTGACAAAATCCCCGATCTCCGTTTTTGCATATTGGTAGGTACAATGGATAATTGCGGCATCCTGTATATTTACCTTCTTCCCTACCCGTATCGAATTCACATCCCCCCTTACCACGGCATTGAACCACACACTA
>CAYHHK010000095.1:11562-15831 GCA_964356415.1 uncultured Flavobacteriales bacterium | reverse complement strand
TTGTTGCGCCACTTGACAGCGATACGATTCAGCTTCGCTATCCCATCCGCGACCGGCATGCCGATAAATACAATGAACCATCGGGCAGCAGTCCCTTGCAGATGGGAGACCCTTCCAATATCATTGATAGCGTTGAATATGATCCTGTAGAAAACCAATATAATATCAGCGAAAATATCGGAGGCCGTTTTTACAGAAATCCGTCCTATCTCACTTTCGAAGAATTCAGGGAGCATGAATTTAATAAGTCGACCAAGGAATACTGGAAGCAGCGGGCAAGTGAAGAAGACGAACTTCATAAAAAATCCTTTGCGCCTAAGCTGGTTATCAACAGTGTCATCTTCGATCGCATTTTCGGAGGAAATACGATTGACATCCGGCCGCAGGGATCTGCAGAGTTGACATTTGCACTCAAGAATCAGAAGAATCAGAATCCTGCTTTACCCGAACGCCAACGAAGCGTTACCACTTTTGATTTTCAAGAGAATATCCAGATGAATGTGACGGCCAACATCGGGGATAAAATGAAACTCGGTGTAAATTACAATACGCAGGCCACCTTTGATTTCGAAAACAAGATGAAGCTGGAATATACAGGCTATGAAGACGACATCATCAAAAAGATCGAAGCAGGAAACGTAACTCTTCCGCTGAACAGTCAGCTCATTCAGGGCAGCCAGAGTTTGTTTGGAATTAAAACACAATTGCAGTTTGGGCGGTTGATGGTCACGAGTGTATTCAGTCAGCAAAAAGGCAAATCACAAACGATTGATGTAAAAGGCGGTGCGCAGACGACCAAATACGAAATCAAGGGCGACCAGTACGAAGCCAACAGGCACTTTTTCCTTTCACAATATTTCCGGAATCAATATGAAACAGCGTTAAAGGATGTAAATCAGATCCGAAGCGGCATCAACATTACGAGGATAGAAGTATGGGTGCGAAATACCACAACAACACGACAGAATGATGCAACAAGAAACATCATTGCCATCGCCGATCTTGGTGAGACTACCAATATCGCACTCATCTTATCGCCAACCGGGACTTATCCTGACAATGGTGCCAATGATCTTTACCAGGTTTTGGGAACCGGATTGATAGATCAGATGCGCACCAATACCGGTATTGCCGGAAACTCACTTACAACCATTGGTTTGCAAAACAGCCGCAACTATGTTGTGCAGGAAAACGCCCGCCTGCTTTCTCCGAGCGAATTTTCAGTCAACGAACTTCTTGGATATATCTCTCTGAACAGTGAATTGGCAACGAACCAGATCCTTGCAGTTTCTTACGAATACACGCTGAACGGTCAGGTTTACCATGTGGGTGAACTTTCTACTTCAGGAATCACAGGTTCCAGTGCACTCTTTGTAAAATTACTTCGCAGTACTTCAGTTGATCCATCCTTCTTTACCTGGGATTTGATGATGAAGAACGTTTACAATTTGGGCGGCTACCAACTAAAGCAGGAGCAATTTCGTTTTGATGTGGTTTACCAGGACGACAGGCTTGGTGGTTTTGTAAATTATATTCCTGAAGGATGCGATCAGGTGAAAGGGATCCCACTGATCAAAGTACTCGGATTGGATAAACTGAATGCAAACGGAGATCCGCAACCCGATGGTGTGTTTGACTGGAAGGAAGGGATTACCATCAATGCTTCCAACGGACGGATCATTTTTCCTGTACTTGAACCATTTGGAAGTTACCTCCGGTCGAAGTTTTGTGGCTTTAATAACATTGCCGATAAATTTGTTTACCAGTCATTGTATGATACTACGCGTGTAATAGCACAGCAACAGGCAGAACGGAATAAGTTCAGCATGAAAGGAAGTTACCAGTCTTCTTCAGGCAGTGACATTCCGCTGAATGCAGTGAATGTTCCCCCGGGGTCGGTGAAGGTAACAGCAGGTGGTCAGCTGTTGAAAGAAGGATCTGATTACACTGTTGATTATACACTGGGAAGAGTAAAGATCATTAACGAAGCCTACCTGAAGTCAAATACACCTATACAGATCTCACTTGAAAGTCAGTCGTTGTTCAATATACAAACCAAGACCATGTATGGTGCCCGGTTTGATTATACATTCAATAAAGACTTCATCATTGGAGGTACATTCCTGCATTTAAGTGAGCGTCCGATCACACAAAAAGTAAATTACGGTGACGAACCGATCGCCAATACTGTCGTAGGTGCTGATGCAACGTACCGGACAGATTCAAGATTTTTGACAAACCTATTAGATCGACTTCCGCTCTATACAACCAAGGAAGTTTCAACGATTACAGTAAGTGGCGAAGCAGCAAAGCTCTTTCCCGGTCATTCCAAAGCAGTAGGAGCTGCAGGTACATCCTACGTTGATGATTTTGAAGGGGCAATAACGCCGCTGGATATAAAAAATCCCGGACAGTGGACCCTGGCCAGCGTACCCCAAAAGCAGACGGATCTTTTTCCTGAGGATTATGATTCGCTGATCAATGGTTACAACCGCGCAAAATTGGCGTGGTATTATGTTGACAATCTTTTTCAGAGCCGCAACAGTGCAACACCGGATGATGTGAGTAATGATGAGATGAGTAACAACTATGTACGTGATGTTCAGGAGCCGGAAATTTTTCCGAACAAATCGCAGATCAGCGGACCGCGTTCCATCATTTGCACCAACCTTGCTTATTACCCTGAAGAAAGAGGTCCATACAATTACGATGTGAATCCTGTTCCCGGAATTTCTGCAGGTGTTAATGCAGACGGAACCCTGAAAGATCCTGAAACCCGCTGGGCGGGCATCATGCGCAGGATTGAGACAACAGATTTTCAAAATGCCAATATTGAGTTCCTGCAGTTTTGGGTAATGGATCCGTTTGCAGAAGGGTCTCCGAATGATTCAACAGGTGGTGAGTTTTATGTCAATATCGGAGATATTTCAGAAGACATTCTCCGCGACAATCATAAATGTTATGAGAATGGAATTTATGATCCAAGCGGAGCAAATCCACCTGACAATGGCATCTGGGGAAAATACCCTGATCCGAACCTGCCACAGATCGGGTATAACTTTGACTTTGATGCAACCAACAGGACACTTCAGGACGTGGGACTTGACGGGATCAATGACGGTGATGAGCGAAACTTCTATTCAAATTACCTGAATGCACTTAGGGCAGTCGTAGGATCAGGAACAGATGCAGACAATGCAGCACAGAATGATCCAAGCAATGATGACTTTCATTATTTCCAGGGGAACTCATACAATGATGCAGACCTGTCGCCGCTGGAGCGATACAAAAAGTACAACAACATGGAGGCAAATTCGCCAACGGCAGAAACTGTTGATGGTTATCGCGCTCTGGGGAGCCAGTACCCGGATTATGAAGACTTGAACAGGGACTTTACGTTGAACAATGAAGAGCAGTACCTTCAATACAAACTGGATCTCCGTCCGAATAAAATGGTGGTTGGACAGAATTTTATTACAGATGTCGTTACAGGTGATATCCCTAGGCTACCAAATGGTCAAACAGGAAAAAAGGTGAAATGGTACCAGATAAAAATTCCAATTCGCCAGCCTGATAAAACCGTTGGTGCGCCCAACCTTACATACATCAATGCCATCCGCTTGTTCATGCATGGTTTTTCAACACCTGTGATCCTTCGATTTGCAAAAATGGAATTCCTGCGGGGCGACTGGCGCAAGTATGATAACAGCTTGCTTCAGCCGGGAGAGTTTGATCCGATCCCTGAATATCCGGGCAATACTTCATTCGACCTTTCTTATGTAAGCGTTGAGGAAAACAGCAGCCGTCAGCCGATCAATTATGTATTGCCTCCGGGAATTGACAGGGAGCGTGACATTTCCACTTCACAGTTGGCAAACCTGAACGAGCAATCACTTACAATGAAAGTATGTAAGTTGAAAGATGGCGATTCACGGGCTGCCTATAAAACAACACAGCTTGACATCCGCACTTACAAAAAGCTGAAGATGTATATCCATGCAGAGTCGTCTGACGATTTGCATCCGCTGGCCGATAATGAAATGACAGCTTTCATCCGTATCGGAAGTGATTTTGTTGACAATTATTATGAGTATGAAATTCCTTTGCGGATAACACAGCCGGGAGAACTTGATCCTGACCGCATCTGGCCTGAAGCAAACAACCTTGAAATAAACCTGGACGATCTTGTTGCGAAGAAGACAGAGCGTAACAATAAGATGCTGAGTGATCCTTCAGTAACATTGATCACACCATATCCGCTTTACTCAG
>CAYHHK010000095.1:0-11462 GCA_964356415.1 uncultured Flavobacteriales bacterium | reverse complement strand
TGAACTGGGACCTGACAAAATCACTGAAGTTTGATTTCAATGCAGATGTGCTTGCCGATATTGATGAGCCGCCTGGAAGACTGGATACTCAGGAAGAGAAGGACTCCGTGAAAACCAACATCGGGAACCTTGGCAGAATGAAAAATTACCACCACGTAACCAATGTCACCTACAATATTCCGCTGAATAAAATTCCGCTTATAGACTGGGTGACTGCAAGTGTGCGTTACAGCGGTGATTACAGGTGGACGGCAGGTGCCCTTGCGCTCGTGGAAAATACAACGGATCAGTATGAAGTGAATTCGTTTAAGAATACGATCCAGAATGCTCAAACGATCAACTATACGGCGAATATGAATTTCGGTTCACTGTATAATAAATCGCAGCTCATCAGAAAATACACATTGCCGAAACAAGCGGCGCGCCCGCAAAGCCGCGACAGCAAGTTGAAGCCGAAATTGCCGGTAGATTCTCTGAATAAAGCCAAGGCAGATACAACGAAAAGAAAAAATCCGATGGAGCCTTTCCTCCGCGGTGTATTTTCATTGTTGACTTCCGTGAAATCTGCGCAGGCCACTTACAGCGAAACGAATGGTACGCTTGTTCCGGGATTTATTCCAAAGCCACAATACCTTGGAACCAATTTCGACTATAGCAACAGTGATTTTCCTGAAGCGGGATCATCCAATGCCCCGGGATGGGGCTTTATTTTCGGAAGCCAGAAAGACCTGCGTCCTGATGCCATACGATATCACTGGATAACGACAGATACGTCACTGAATTCTCAATACATCACAACCAATCTGCAGAACTTTACAGGAAGAATTGCAATCGAACCCGTAAAGAGTTTTAAAATAGATGTCAGCTTCAACAGAAACTTCTCTGTTACAAAGAGTGAATATTTCCGTGCTGATGCAAATGGTGAATTCATGTCATTTAGTCCTACAGAGCAAGGTAGTTTCAGCATTTCCTATCTGACATGGAATACATCTTTTATCAAGGATGCGAACGATTACAGCAATGAGAACTTCAAGAATTTCGCTGCTTACCGTCCAACCGTTTCTGAATTACTTGCAAATGAAAACACTGCTTCATCAGGTGTTGATTTAAATGGTTATCACACGGGTTATGGATCAACACAGCAGGAAGTACTTACCTATTCATTCCTGGCTGCGTATGCAGGAAAAACACCTGATGGAAAATCAACTGATCGTTTTCCGAAAATCCCTAAGCCAAACTGGAGGGTTTCCTATGACGGATTGTCAAAGATTAAATTTTTCCAGCGTTTTTTACAGACGCTTACACTTAGTCATGGTTATCGCTCTACCTACAGCATCAATTCTTTCACACAGAATTTATTGTATGAGGAAAATAATGAGCAGCCCGTTGCACTTGATACCATTGGTAATTTCATTCCGAAGTATGACTTCCAGCAGATCTCAATTTCAGAACAGTTCTCCCCGCTGATCGGCATTGATATTACATTTAAAAACAGTTTGCAGGCGCGTTTTGAGTACAAGCGTGACAGGACTGTTTCATTGAGCTATGCAAGTATCCAGGTAACTGAAGTGCGTGGAGAAGAGTACTCTGTTGGCGCAGGTTATAAATTCAAACGCGTGAAGCTTCCATTCGTTCGTGTGGGACCAGCAAAAACACGTATCGTAAATGACCTGAACCTGAAAGCAGACTTCAGTCTTCGAAAGAATACAACCATGATCCGAAAGCTTGTGGAGAATGCCAACCAGCCGAGCAGCGGATCAACAAGTATTTCAGTGAAAGTTTCGCTTGATTACAACATCAGCGAACGCATTAACCTGAAGTTGTTTGCTGATAAACTCATCACGCAGCCTTTTGTATCTACCTCATTCCCTACGTCAACGCTTACAGCGGGGCTGACGATAAGGTTTACGCTGGCGCAGTAGGGCCCCACCCCCGGCCCCTCTCCCCTGTCCGAACGGATGTTCATCCGGGCGGGCAAGGAGAGGGGAAGAACAGCCGGCCTCACCCCTAACCCCTCTCCTAAGGAGAGGGGAAGAACAGCCGGCCTCACCCCTAACCCCTCTCCTAAGGAGAGGGGAAGAACAGCCCAGTACTCTTGGTAGTAATTCCGTTTCAGCAGGAAACATTATAATTTGTTGGCGGCGAAATTCAGCAGACCTCTATAAAAACAAACCAAGCAACCTTACGGGGTTGCTTGGTTTGTCAAAATATTACGCTAACCATAAATCGCGAGGTGTAACCCGCAAAGGCGAATAAGCTTCGCCACCCAAATCTTTTTTAGTTTTCTGAAATGATGAACCTGTTTCTCAACACATCTTCTCCGTTCACAGCAGTTACAAAATACATGCTGCCGTTTTTGCGGTAGTTTTCGTCAACACTGATGTCGAGGCCGCCTTCTACTGCAATCATTTGTACAGGTATTAATTTACCATATGCATCTGTAACTGTAATGCTGTATGTGCTCAGGTCGTTATCTGCATAACGCATGTGAATTTTGTTTCCTGAATTGACAGTAGGATATACATCAAATGCTCCATGGCTGTTGTTATTTACGCTCACAGGATGGCAGGTAGTTGTAGTACCATCGAAGTCCTTTTGTATTAATCGGTAGTAAGAAACACCTTGTAACGGTGTATTGTCTGTAACAGAATAGTGGCGGATTGTTGTTGAGTTTCCGGCACCTTCAATTGTTTTAATTGCTGTATAGTGTATGTTGTCTGATGACCGTTCTACAGTAAAGCTTGCGCAGTTTATTTCAGCTTCTGTCACCCAGCTTACATAAGCTTTTTTGTTAGAAAGTGAAGCACGGAAGTTTGAAAGTGTAACCGGTAATGGGTTGGTACCGCCAGGAGGATTTGCAAGGGCGAAATAATTATTAAAGACTGAAAAAGTTCCTGAGGTGATATTTCCGGTTCCATTGGCTGTAGCAGTACCATTTACATTCAGCCACATGGTTGCAGCATTGTCATGTACAACGCGGAGAGAAGCAAAATCAGTAACTACGTCATCAGTGCCATAATACATTTGAATTCTGGCATTGGTGAAATTGCTTACGGCCTGGCGGATAAATTTTACATATCGTACTGCAGACACATTTGAGATGGAAGCAGGCTTAGTATATGGCAGTGCGGACGCAGGGGAGTTAAATACCTCTGCACGATAAGTTACCGATGTCGCATTGCTGTGTTTGATCGTAGTTACGACAGGCCTCCAAACATTTGTTCTTCCAATTGGATAGGTTTTGGTTTGGACGGCTGCACTAGCTACAGTATGAACCATTGGCCCATCAATGTATGAGCTGGCAGAACCCAGACTTGCATTGGCTACGTTTCCGCATGTAAGTATGTTGGTGTTTGTTGTGAATAATTTACCATTTACCATACTCAGGAAATTGGTCACGTTAGCAGCGCGGTTGAGCGTAATGCCACTTGAATTGTTAATCGTTAGATTATAGAAGGAAGTTGTACTCGTCCCGCCAATAGCCTGTGCGCCTGAAGTATTGAAAGTAACCGTGCTCTGTCTTGCAGTAAATGTACCCAGGTTGTAAAGCGCATTGGTGCCGCTCGCCCAATACATCAGGGTCATTTGCTTCGTATCTCCTGCAGTGCCGGCGATAGAACGTATGTCGAAAGTTTTTCCGGCATCAATGTAAAGTGAAGACAGTTTGAAGTTTGCTGTTGTATTTTGAGCAGGACGCAGGGTAATTGCCGCCACCGCTGTTCCGGTAATTTTAAAATTCGGATACAATGCATTGGCATATGGTCTGAAGTTGAAAGTCGTTGCAGTCGGCGTACTTGCATTCCCAAATTGTACCAAACCTCCAGTAGTGGTTACAGTACCGTTGGTTCCACAAAATGTAAAGTCAATGGTTGAGGTTCCGGCACTGTTTTGTTTTTGCAGCACAATTGTACCCGCACTCATAAAGAAGGCACTGTTCGGCACGTCATTTACGCAGAAAACACTACGGGTTGTTCCTGTTGTACCTGAATTAAGATTGATTGTTCCACCCGTCATCCTGAAACTGAATGGATCCAACGCTGAACCTCCGCCGAAGCAGATACCACCTTTTACATTCAGCGTACCGGTTGACACTTCAAGATAGGGAACTGTAGCTCCATTCTTGTCGGTGCTTATTCCCATTGTTCCTGTTGCACTGCCAACGTTTACAATACCTCCATTCACATAAATGGCCCCTTGAAGTACCAGGGTAGTACCTGCAGGAACAAAATTCATTGTTCCACGCGGAATTTTTACGATTACATTCTGTCCGATAGTATATGAGGCTAATGCTGGAGCAACAGCGAAGGTACTAGTGTTATTGTGGTTATAGGTACCATAAACAAGTGTGAGTGTTCTTATTCCGGATTCAAAAGTAGTACCCTGAACATCCATCATATTGGCGGTAGTAGTCGTTTTGCTTAAAGAAACCTGGTTCAGATCCCATATTCCCGTTCCTGTTACGAGTGAGTTCCTGTTAGTATTAAAAGTGAGATTTACTACTTGGCTGGCTGCAACATAAAAATCTACTGTTCCATAATTTGTGAAGTCGCCGCCCACAAGGCAATTGTGGAAGCGGTTGGATGGTGTATTGTACCTGAATTTGCTTCCGGTATTCAAAGTAATATTTCCAGAGATTGTAAGCACATAGTTTGCAGTGCTTCGGTATTCAAGGGTGCCCGATACGCCTTGTCCAATATTCAATGTTGCACAACCAACGGAAGCGTTAATGAATATGGTATATCCGTTTCCAATATTTGCAATGTCGCCTGCCTTAGGATATGTTCCTGTATTGGTAGCATTACCATATGTTACAGTACTCCATGTAGAATTTACATTCCAATTGCCATTATTTGTTCTGGAATAATAGGTTACGGCGAATGACTGTACTGACAGTAGAAGAAAAACCAAAGCAACCAGTGCATCTTTGATGGTTGTTTGCTTAGGCTTGTTTTCCCTTTTTCCCGATTTGGCGATCTGCTTCAATGTGGAAGCATATTCAGCCATTACTTGAAGTACGGATTTTTTCATAATCTTTTTGTTTGTTCCCATGTGAGGGTATGTGGTCAAGCCAAGTTATTCGAAAATGGACATCTTCAGTTCGTATGAAGCGGGAAATCTCTTACAACTGTAAGATAATCGGAGTTCTTTACCTCGAAATAAAGCGCATTTATGCCGACAGGTGTGAATACATCGCGAGTCACAACGATTTTTGGCTGCCAAATTCATTTTATCTTTACTTCCAAAATTTCCAAAATGCCACATTATTATTCATTAGGGAACATTCCGCATAAGCGCCATACACAGCACCGCAAGCCCAATGGTGAGTTGTATGCAGAAGAACTGGTTTCTACTCACGGATTCTCAAACGTGTATTCTCTGATCTATCATTGCCATCCTCCTACGTTAATAAAAGAAGTTGGCGAGGCATACAATGTATCACCGGAAATCAGTCATGAACGAATTCTCAAACATGAAAGCTTTGAGGGTTTTGATGTTAAGCCGGAAGCGGATTATCTGAAAAGCAGAAAACCTGTTCTCGTTAACAATGATGTGTATATTTCACTGTCAGCACCAACGACCTCAATGGAAGACTACTTCTATAAGAATGCAGATGCTGATGAGGTTATTTTTGTGCATGAGGGAACAGGTAAATTAAAAACCCTTTATGGGGAACTCGGATTCAGCTCTGGTGATTACATGGTCATTCCACGGGGGATCATATACCAGATCACGTTTGATACAGACAAAAACAGGTTGCTCATCATTGAATCCTTCAGTGCCATTGAAACGCCGAAGCGGTACAGGAATCCATATGGTCAACATGAAGAGCATTCGCCATTCTGTGAGCGGGACTTTCGCAAGCCTTCAAATCTGGTAACTCAAGATGTTAAAGGTGATTTCAAGATCATGATAAAAAAACAGGGGATGATGTATCCTTATATCTATGGATCACATCCTTTTGATGCCATCGGATGGGATGGATTCTTTTATCCATGGGCATTATCTATCCACGATTTTGAACCGATCACAGGGCGCGTACACATGCCGCCACCAATTCACCAGACTTTTGAAGCAAATAATTTTGTGATATGTTCATTTGTTCCGCGGCTTTTCGATTATCATCCTTTGTCTATACCTGTACCATACAACCATAGCAACATTGATAGCGATGAGGTATTGTATTATGTTGACGGAGATTTTATGAGCCGCAAATCAGTGACACGGGGAATGATAACACTTCATCCGGGAGGTATTCCTCACGGGCCACATCCCGGAACTGTAGAAAAAAGTTTGGGGCAGAAGGAAACAAAGGAATTGGCCGTGATGATTGATACCTTCCGTCCACTTTCTATTACAAAGGATGGGGCGAAGATCATGAGTGGAGATTATTACAAAAGCTGGCTTTCTTAGCAGGCAAAGTTTATTTGTTTAATGGTTGATTGGTAAACCTGTCAATTGGAATTCTTCTCCAAACCCGATTTGCATTGGACAACATTATTTTTGAATATTTTCCTATTCCTTCATGAATATAGAACGGATTGAGCTTTACGCTTACAGCATCCCGATGAAGCCATTCATCATTTCACTGGGAACTTTGTATGAAGCAAAAAATATACTCGTGAAAATTTTCACTGAAGAAGGGATCACCGGATGGGGCGAAGGTTCTCCATTTCCCATGATCGTTGGTGAAACACAGGAAAGCGACCTTGCGCTGGCCAGGGATTTTTCAAGACTTCTGCTCAGTAAAAATGCACTTGATGTAAAAGGGTGCATGAAACTGATCAATGACTTTGTTCCGAATAATCCGACGGTGAAAAGTGCTTTTGACATGGCCTTGTATGATGTCGCTTCGCAGCATGCAGGAATTCCGTTGTACAAGTTTCTGAAGGGGGAGAAGAAAGTACTTCATACAGACCATACAGTATCCATTGGAACTCCTGCTGAAATGGTTGATGCAGCATTGAAACTGAAAGCAAGGGGAGTTACGATCCTTAAACTGAAAGTGGGGAGCGCTAAGAAACCGGCAGAAGACATTGACCGTGTAAAAGCTGTTCGTGCTGCCGTAGGAGATGAGATCCCAATGCGGCTCGATGCCAACCAGGGATGGAGCAGGGAAAATGCAATTGAGATATTAAATGCACTTCAGCATGAGGGTATTCAGTTTTGCGAACAACCGGTGAAGCACTATGATTACGATGGATTAAAACAGATTAGCCTTGCAGTTACTGTTCCTGTGATGGCTGATGAGAGTTGTTTCTATTCTTACCATGCAAAGTACATTGCTGAGAATAATATCTGCCCGCATATCAACATCAAACTTGCCAAAAGCGGTGGAATTTTGGAAGCCATAGAGATCGCCAACATTACGCGGGATAATGGAATTACCTGCATGCTTGGTGGCATGATCGAATCCAGACTTGCACTCACTGCCAATGCACATTTCGCATGTGCTTATGAGCATATCAGGTTTTATGACCTTGATTATTGCTTCAATCATCACATTGATCCTGTAGTTAATGGGGTAGAAGTTATAAATGCGTGCGAGATCCACCTTCCGGATTTGCCGGGGATCGGCGCCACCGTTGATGAAGCGTTTTTGTCAAAGTGTGTCAAAGAAGTTTTTGAGGAGTAAGCGTTGATTAATACAATTGACCTGCAATGGATGAAGACCTACATAAAATGAATGGCCCTGCATTTGTTTTTGACCCCGGGACCTATTTTTTTCTGGATGCGAATAGTGCATTTCTTGATCTATATGGTTATACACTTTCTGAACTTAAAGAGATGCGCATAATTAAACTTCGTCCGCCTGACGAAATCCCTGAAGCAATAAAGCTATTAGAGGACACAAAGGGCAATGTGCTTTATTCAGGAGAATCGACGCACCAAAAAAAGAACGGTGATAAAATGCCTGTTCAGGTTTATGGAAAGAGGTTCCATAAGGACAATAAAGAATATTACCTGGTCAAAATAAAGCCAAAGGAGGAATCTTAATTTTTCAGAGCAAGCAGCGCCACATTTTCAACATGGACTGTATGCGGAAACATATCCACCGGCTGAACCTTAACGAGTTCATATTTTGCTGACAATAATGCAAGGTCCCTTGCCTGTGTTGCAGGATTACAACTCACATAAACAATTCTTTGTGGAGCAATTTCTATCAGCCGATTAACAACCTGTTCATGCATTCCGGCGCGTGGGGGGTCGGTAATTATTACATCAGGTTTGCCATGCAGTTTCACAAATTCTGATGTTAAAGAATCTTTTATATCGCCAGCAAAAAATTCTGTATTTGTAATGCCATTGCGTTTTGAATTTGCTTTGGCATCTTCAATTGCGTCAGGCGTTTGTTCAATGCCAATTACTTTTTTCGCTTTTTTAGAAATGAATTGTGCAATTGTTCCTGTGCCGGTATAAAGATCATAAACCAGCTCATTTCCTGTAAGTGCTGCGAATTCCCTTGTCACTTTATAGAGGACATATGCCTGATCAGAATTGGTCTGGTAGAACGACTTGGCGCTGATCCGGAATTTCAACATTGCGGGATCAGAATCGTTTTCTCCTGCCGGCATTTCCTCTGTAATGTGGTCTTTGCCACTGAATACATTTACAGGAAGGTCAAAAAAAGTATCGTTGCGTTTTGGGTTGATGATGTAAAGCAGGGATGTGATCTGCGGGAAACGCTTTTCAATTTCGGTTAGTAATAAGTCAATTTTATCCTTTTCATTCGATTGAAAAATGACAAGCAGCATCCATTCGCCACTGCCCGTCTTCCTCAAAACAATATTCCGCATGAGTCCCTGCTGGGAGATCTGATTGTAAAAAGAAAAACCATGCTGCAGGCAAATTTCTTTGATAGCCAGTCTGATCTCATTATGAAGGTCATCCATCAGGAAGCACTTCCCGATGTCAAGGATTTTATCAAACCTTTTTGGAACATGAAACCCAAGGGCATTTGGTTCAAATTGCTCACCGGAAGCGATCTCATCGGTTGTAAGCCACCTTTTATTGCTGAAGGCAAAATCAAGTCTGTTGCGGTAGTGTTGGGTATTTTGAGACGGTATGATAGGCAGGATGACAGGGGATTCAATTTTACCCAACCTGATGATCGCATCTTCAACCTGCTTCTGCTTATATTGCAATTGCATGGCATACGTCATATGCTGCCAGGTACATCCGCCGCATGTTCCAAAATGGGCACAGAATGGTATGATACGGTGGGGGGAAGGCTTGTGAATTTTTACAACGCGTGCTTCTGCAAAGCTTGATTTTACCTTCTCGATTCTAAGGTCAGCAATATCTCCCGGAACACCTCCGGCAATGAAGATGACCATATTATCTTTCCTTGCAATTGTTTTGCCTTCACTTACGGCTTCTGCAATTTCGATTTTTTCCAGAATGCTTCCGCGTTTTAGCTTTTCAGTGCCTTCCATGCTGCGAAAGTATTGTTTAAATCTCTAGTGGAAGCTCAGTTTTAAATTGGTGATTAATTTCTTTTCATGATTTTGGTTTCTTCTGGACTTTGTTCCAGATAGCTTTCGGGATTCGTGGAAATAACCTGGTAGCGGCCACGAAGTCACTAAGTCACAAAGCATTATCAAGCCTTCTTTGTTATAATTAAACTAATTGCCGACATGATATCTCGCAATTGGAGATAAGGTGATGTACAAGTAAGTAAAGTATTGGAGTTGAATCCATATTGCGCCAACATCTGTGTTAATTGGTGAAATTAGTGGCAAAATTTTAAGCTTAGTATTCCTAAATTCATAGCTGAATTCTTGTTTCTTTGCATCAGCATTTATGTTCCAACTGATAACTGAATCCCCTGCCTGGCTTTCCATATTCTGCGTGCTTGCAGGTGCACTGTTCACCTTTTTGCTGTACAGAAAGGGCGGCAATACCGGTGAAATTAAATCCTGGCTGCTTTGGCTAATGATGTCGCTGCGTTTTGTTGTGATTACCCTGCTTTCTTTTTTATTGCTCACACCACTTATCAAAACGCTAACGAGGCAAACTGAAAAGCCCATTATTGTTGTTGCTCAGGATAACTCACAGAGCATTGTCACCAACAAAGACTCGTCTTTTTACCGGGAAAAATATGCTTCCGATTTGCGGGCCATGGTTAAGGAATTGTCAGAGAAATACGACGTGAAGACACTTTCTTTCGGAGACAAGATCAATGAGAATTTGAATCTGTTATTTGACGAAAAACAGACAGATTTTTCGAAGTTGCTGGATGAAGTGGATGTTCGATATGCCAACAGGAACTTTGGTGCACTAATTCTTGCCAGTGACGGACTTTACAATAATGGAAGCAATCCGCTTTATCATACACTGAAAGTACCTGTTTATTCCATTGCACTGGGAGATACTGATGCTCAAAAGGACCTGCTTATTGGAAACATCTCGTATAACAAGATTGCATACCTCAATAATTCATTCCCTGTAGAGATAACAATAATAGGCAGAGAGTGCAGCGGGGTTGCAACCACTCTTACATTAAGTGAGGATTCTGCAATACTCTTTACAAGGCAGGTCAATGTCTCAGGAAATAATTTCCGCCAGGCAGTACCTGTTTATCTTGACGCAAAGAAAAAGGGAAATCACCATTATAAAATTTCGCTTTCTGCTACTAACGGAGAGATCACCACAACGAACAATCAGAAAGATATTTATGTTGAGGTGCAGGAATCAAAGCGAAAGGTGCTTATCGTTTCAGACTCGCCGCATCCTGACGTAGCTGCCCTGAAGAAAGCAATTGAGAGCAATGAAAATTACGAAGTAAAGGTTTCCACAATTGATAAATTCGCCGGCAATATCAAAGATGAGCAACTTGTAATACTGCACCAGCTTCCTTCAACCGATCATCCTGCAAGTGACCTGATCAGGTCCATCAAAGAGAATAGTATTCCATGTTTATACATTCTCGGGTCACAAACAAACGTGGCTGCTTTCAACCTGTTAGGTGCCGGCATTTCCATTCGCAATAGTCTGAACAGGGGAAATGAGATCAAGCCCGTTGTAAATGACAATTTCAGTCTGTTTACACCAGAAGGTGATATTAAGAATGCCGTACGCACCTTTGCGCCACTGCTTTCACCCTTCGGAGATTATACAGTCAATACACAAGGGTCGTCATTGCTGACACAGCAGGTTGGAAGTATCACAACAAATCAGCCTTTGTTATTTCTTGGTGAAAGCGCCAAAGGAAGGTCAGGTGTTTTGTGTGGCGAAGGTTGCTGGCGGTGGCGGATGAATGATTACGAGGTAAATCAGAATTTTGATGTTTTCAATTCCATCATATCCAAGGTGGTGCAATATCTCAGTACGACGGAAAAGAAAGCACACTTCAAAGTGATATGTAAAAACTCATTTAACGAAAATGAGCCGGTGACGATGGACGGAGAAGTTTATAACGACAATTTTGAGTTGGTCAATTCTTCAGATGTTTCAATTACCAT
>CAYHHK010000094.1:9312-16082 GCA_964356415.1 uncultured Flavobacteriales bacterium | reverse complement strand
GAATTCCTCGTCTCGCCTCAGGCGAGGCGGGGTTGAATTAAAATATTAGCCACGAATTTCACTAATTAACACGAAATATTATTGCATTACAAGTTTCGATTTGTGATAATTCGTGGAATTAGTGGCAAGATACCTCGCAGCTCTGCTGCGGGGTCATTTCATTTTAGAAAAGTCCTTCATTAGAAATAATGGAGGATTTTTTTTGCCCTGTTTTTTCAGCCAGCCTTCGGAATTTTAGAAATCCATCGTGCATTCCCGTCAGATGATCATTATCATTCAGGAAAAAGACCTTTCTGTTATTCAGCTTTAAAAATGTTTCTTACTTTCGTTCTCAATAATTTAACATCCTAACCATGAAACTACTTTACACCAAAAGAATTTCCATCCTAATGCTCTGCCTAAGCTTTACGCTGGCATCAAGAGCGCAACTCACAGTTGACAGTACTTTTTCACCTGCGCTGCTGGTGCAAACACTACTCGGTGCAGGCATTTCTGCTTCAAATATCTCTTACACCGGAGATACCGTTCATGCTTCCGGCTTCTTTAGTGAGCCCGGCGGTGCTTTTGGTGTTACATCAGGGATCATGCTTACCTCCGGAACCGTAAGCAATGCCCCAGGTCCGAATAACAATGATTTTGCGGGGTTTGACAACCTGCTCCCGGGGGATGCTTTGCTTGATCTTTACACGACAACAACTTTGGGTACAAATGATGCCTGTGTACTTGAATTTGATTTCACCTCAATATCTGATTCCGTTGAATTCAACTATGTATTCGGATCGGAAGAATACAATGAGTTTGTATTCCAGGGATTCAACGATGTTTTTGGATTCTTCATCAGCGGCCCGGGTATTGTTGGCCAACGGAACATTGCATTGGTTCCGGGTACCACCACACCATGTTCCATTGATAGTATTAATAACGGTTATACCCTCACAGGACAGGCATCAACAGGGCCTTGCATGAATTGCCAGTACTATGTGGATAATTTTCAGGGTACGGTTATGCAATACGATGGCTATACAACCGTTCTTACTGCACGTGCAGGAGTAATTCCTTGCGAAACATACCATATCAAGCTGGCTATAGAAGATGTTTCCGATGGCGTTTATGACTCGGGGGTATTTCTGCAAGGAGGAAGCTTTAAGTCATCAGGCATATTCCAGGTAACATATAACGGTGGCGATGCTCCGGGCACACTGAACCTGTGCCCCGGCACTTGTGCAACACTTACTGCTCCTTACATGTACAGTTACAACTGGAATACAGGTGATACAACACAAACTATTCAGGCTTGCACGCAAGGCGTGTATTACGTTTCCACCACCAATGGCAATTGCACAGCGACATCATCATCTGTTAACGTTGTTCCGGTTACCGGACCTCCGGTAGTTACCATCAACAATGCATTTCATGTTTTGAGTTCTTCAGTTACTGATACCAGCTACACATACCAATGGTATCTTGGCGGAATTCCTTTCCCGGGAGGCACAACACCTTCACTTGCACTCAGCGTCAATGGTTGTTATCACCTATTAATAACCGATGACAATGGATGTACTTCCATCAGCGATACAATCTGTGACCAGAATGTCGGCGTGGAAGAATATACGGCAGGACATTTTACGCTTTTGCCTAATCCTTCGCCTGGAATATTTACAATAGAAACTCCTACTGAAATTGGTGCAGGTGACATCACCATAACTGACATTTCCGGAAAGATGGTTTTCAACGACCGCTGGACTGCAAATACAAAAATTAAAAAAGTGGAAGTCTCCAACCTTAGCAAGGGAACATACTTCCTGCAATTGAAGACCGAACGCTCGATTCATACGCAGCGCCTGGTTATTCAATAATCAAAGATAAGATTTACAGAGGAGAAGCCGCATATCAGACGATGTGCGGCTTTTCTATTCTATCTCCACATCACAAGAATAAAACAGATGATGGCTTGCATCAGCAGGAAAGCACCATTGTTGAGTAGCCAGAGAGATTGACGCTGACGGGCAAAAATTACCGACCAACTGCTGAATGTAAGTCCGAATCCAGCCCACAAAGCAAATGCAACCTTCAGTGCAGACAACCGGCTTTGAATATCAAGTCTGTCGGCAATCAGGTACACAACAATTACGTTGATCATCGTAATAAAAAAAAACTTTGGTAACTGTCGAAGAGGTTCGGGCTTTAGGTCATCATCAGTCATACCTGTGTATTCCTTCATCAACTCCGTCCAGCGATTGCCGAATACCAGCGGATGGTACCAGATAAAACCGGCGACCATGGCTGCTGCTGCGGCAACAAAAATGTGTAGGAGGTCGTTGGCAATACTCATAGGAATTGTATTAGTAAGATTAGTCCTTTTCAGTTAATGCAACATCTTACTTTAGTAGGCTTATTCTTTTTACAAAATTATTTGTCGAAGTAGTGGCCTTCAATGTATAAAGTCCTGCTGCAAATCGGGCTGATGGAATGGTGATTTTTTCATTTGCAACAGGCAGGAATGAATTTTCATAAACCACTTTCCCGTCCATGCTGATCAGTGTTACTGCAACCGATTCATCTTTGATTCCCGGCATCCTCACATTGATGTCAGCTATTGAAGGATTCGGGTAAACGTTGATTGAAGAAATAGCAGGACTGCTATGAGGTACATTCACTGCAATTGTTTTGTCCAGAACAAACAAGCCATATTGCATATCAGAACCCAGCAACACTCCGCTTGGAAGATCAGTATAGGCTCCCCATGCGCCTTCATAGGCATTCGGATAACTGGTTCCGTTTTGAGGATGTGAATCGAAATATCCGGTGTTCACCGGTGTTTGAGGATTGCTTACGTCATAAACCCATACGCCGTCACTATACGCTGCAAGGAAGAGGAAATCACCAAGAACATAAGGATTGTGTGGTGTATCGCCCACGTTTGTAACGAAAGTTGAAAGCACGCTTGGGTTGGCAATGTCTGTGATGTCAATAACCTGTACTGGCTGACCTGCCGGAACTTCCTCGCAGAGATATAGTGTAGTGTGGTCCTTTGAAATAAAGCTGCTGTGGTTGTAGTTGTTGGAATTACCCGGCAATGCACCCAGCTGAATGAACTGGTTGTTCTGCTCATCGTATTTGAAAATGAACAAACCCTGGTAACCGCAGGAAGCAAAGATTGTATCGTGGATCATAAACATGTCATGAACGGAACTGATGTTTGGAAAATCCTGATTGAGCGCCCGAAGCAGGGTAGGGGATTCTGGATTTGCAAGTGAGTAAACAGCCATCGGATAAAAGTTTCCGTTCTTTCTCGAAACACTGGCTACATACCAGCGGTCTCCGTCAATATATTGTGTGTGGGAATGCACAAAGATCGTGGTATCGTCATAAACCATATGAATGGAATCAGGAAGGTATTTCATATCCACGATCTGCAGACTGTTGGTGGGAGAACCACCATCATCACTGATGATATATAGATAATTCTCATACGATTTATACTCATGCCAGATGCAGTCATTCTGGCGGTGCGGAATGTAAGTATGCTGCACCGGGTTTGTTGGATGGGTGACATCTATAATATACGTACCCGCCGTTGAACCGATTATTCCATACTCATTACCAATTGAATCCACATATCCCCAGCATCCTTGATAGCGGATACCATAAACAGATTCCGGCTGCACGGTAGGATCATCAAATGTTCCGAGGAGGTTTACATTTTGATGGGCAAACTGCGCAAATGCAAAATTGAAAACAAAGAGTAACAAAAGGAGTGTGAAAAGTTTTTTCATTGGGATGAATTTTGTTTTGATGAAATACGAAAGTAGGGAAATACTTTAATATACAGTAAATGTTTAATGTTCACCCATGATTTTCGTCTGTCGACCAAATAATTGGCTTGATGTTTTATGATTTGCTTTTTCATTGTTTCCTTGGTATTTATTGTTAATGCTTTTTGGAAACACTATCTTATTTTTAACTAACTTTAGTCCACATTATGCTGAAGATTTACAGAATTTATTTTGTTAGACCACAAACCAATGGCGGAGCTGTTACAAAAAAGGTGGTTGTTCAATGGGATCAATAATCCTTCCTCTCGGTAAAAATATTCCCACCCCCGTAACGTTTCTCTATCATCCTCAGTATAGATTGGATTGAAATGAAACGCCCAATTGCCATCTTTCTTTTTCTCTTGTTTTCCACTGCTGTTCATGCACAGTGGCTGGACGGTATAGGTGAATCATTCCGAAAAAAGCCGAAATTCTTTTTCAATTTTACCCAGTACAATTCTTTCATTAACCGCGAAACTGCTAATGTTTCAGGTATCCGCGCCGGACTTGAATTCAATGAAAAAGCACGGGTTGCCATTGGCTATAGCTGGCTCTATTCTGATATTGTGGATAGGATAGACGTTTCCAAAAACGACGTTTCCTACCAAACCAATGGCCAGCTGAAATTCAATTATGTCAATACTTCTTTTGAATATGAGGTTTACAGCGATTACCCATGGCATATATCAATTCCCCTTGTGGTCGGGGCCGGAGGGGCGCATTACGAATACGTAGACCGGTTTTCAAAGGAAAGGACAAAGACATCCAATTCTACTGTCGTATTATTCGAACCTTCCGTCAACGTGCAATACAACATCATAGACTGGGTTGGCATTTCAGGCGGACTTGGTTACCGCGTTGCATTGAATGCTTCCAAAGAGTTTAAAAAGAACCTCAATTCGCCGATTTACGTTATCCAGCTCAAATTTTTCTTCGATGAGATCTACAAAGAGGTCTTTCCAAATGGCCTGAAACGCAAGCCGAAAAACTAGCCTTTTTTGATTTTCTTATCATCAGTGATTAGATGGCGAATAATTTTACTTTTGCCTCCCAATCACTTAATCACTTAATCACTTAGTCACCCCATCACTTAATCACCCCATCACTTCATCACCCCATCACTTCATCACCCCATCTTCAAATCAGCCATGAACATCCACGAATACCAGGGCAAATCAATCCTCAAAAGTTTCGGAGTCACCATACAAGAAGGCATCGTTGCCGAATCTCCTGAAGTTGCAGTGAAAGCTGCCAAAGAACTACAACAGCAAACAGGCACCAATTGGTGGGTAGTGAAAGCGCAGATCCATGCAGGTGGCAGGGGCAAAGGGGGGGGAGTGAAGCTGGCAAAATCGCTCGACGAAGTTCTGGAAAAAGCGACCAACATAATTGGAATGCAATTGGTAACTCCGCAAACGGGTCCACAGGGAAAAAAAGTCAGCAAGGTCCTCATAGCGCAGGATGTATATTATCCCGGCGCATCTCCGACAAAAGAATTTTACATGAGCGTGCTCCTGAACCGTTCAACAGGCAGGAACATTATCATGTATTCTACTGAAGGTGGGATGGATATTGAACATGTAGCTGAGTCAACACCGGAACGTATTTTTAAGGAAGAGATAGATCCAAAAGTCGGATTGCAGGGCTTCCAGACGCGCAAGATCGCATTCAACCTAGGTTTGAGCGGAGCAGCCATGAAAGAAATGGTGAAGTTCGTTACAGCACTTTATAAGGCCTATGACACCATTGATGCTTCACTTTTCGAGATCAATCCTGTTTTAAAAACAAGCGATGATAAGATCCTTGCCGTTGATGCCAAAGTGAATCTTGATGACAATGCACTTTTCCGTCATCCTGATTATGCTGCAATGCGCGATGTGATGGAAGAAGATCCGACAGAACTCGAAGCCAGTCAGCACGATCTGAATTATGTGAAGCTCGATGGCAATGTGGGCTGCATGGTAAATGGCGCCGGACTTGCCATGGCTACAATGGATATCATCAAACTTGCAGGTGGCGAACCGGCTAACTTCCTTGATGTAGGCGGCACGGCAAATGCTGCACGAGTTGAACAGGCGTTCCGTATCATTCTCAAAGATGCAAATGTGAAAGCGATCCTTGTAAATATTTTCGGCGGTATCGTTCGCTGCGATCGCGTAGCACAGGGTATCGTAGATGCTTACAAAAACATCGGCAGTATTCCGGTACCAATCATTGTACGCCTGCAGGGAACCAATGCAGTAGAGGCGAAGAAGATCATTGATGCCTCAGGACTGAAAGTCTTTTCAGCGATCCAGCTGAAGGAAGCAGCTGACCTTGTTCAGGAAGTGCTGAAAAAGAAATAATACCATTACTCGGTTTAAATTATTCCAATAAGGTTTCTTGTATAATGCCGATAGAATAGCTGTTATAATACAAAAGCTCCATAGGGAGTCCTGTGGACCGGAAGGCGCATTTGACTATTTCAGATACCGTATCGGTATTAATCACGGTCACAGAACCACTGTGGCTGTTCTATGTGACCTATGTTTCTATGTGGTTCGTTTTAAATTTGAAACTAGGTCAGCCTTTGTTTTTTACCACATAGGTACATAGCATACATAGCCGAACTTTGAAATGATCCTAAGTGAATCTCAGAGGTCAATTTCTTTATTCGCTTTCACTAAATCTTAGTGTTTCAGAAAAATCCTAAAACGGCAGATCGTCCGTTGCTTCACTTTGCTTGAATGTCTGCTCCGGGATCTCATCGTAATGCTTTTCAGTTGCCACAACAGCATTTCCTTTTTCGATCTTCCATGCTTCAAGCGAATTAAAATATTTCACTTCGCCTTTCGGACTGGTCCATTCCCTTCCGCGCAGATTAAATGAAACAGTCATTTCATCTCCCGGATTGATATTGTCGATCAATGAACATTTGTCTTGTGTTAGCTGAAATGTGATGTGCTGCGGATATTG
>CAYHHK010000094.1:0-9212 GCA_964356415.1 uncultured Flavobacteriales bacterium | reverse complement strand
AATTCGCCTTCTTCCTCGCAAAATCCCCTGCCTCGACAATCGAAATTTTTTCCGGCTTCAGCCATTTTTTCATTGCTGCATTTACCTGGTCAACAGAGAGTGCTGCAATTTTCTTCTCCAGATCTTCATTCCATTTCATGGTGCGGTTGAGGAAAAGGATGCCTGATAATTTGCCGGCAAGCGAACCGTCCTGGGCACGGTTTACATTTTGACCCTGCAGGTAACCACTGATTGCATTCTTCAGTTCTTCAGCTGTGAAACCATCCTTCACCACTTTGTTGAGTTCTTCTTTATATGCAGCCACAAGTCTTTCTGAATTATCCGGATTGTAAATTGCATAAGAGCCGAAAGCACCGGATTTGTCCAGTGGATCTGCCTGCAGCCAGCTTCCAACGCCATAGCTTATTCCTTCCTTTTGACGGATACGTGTTGCCAGACGGGAATTCAGGAACCCTCCGCCAATGATATAGTTGCCCATAATGAGGGCAGGATAATCAGGATCGTCATCACGCAATTCCAGATTGTAACCTGCCATCATCATGGCATTGGCTTTGTCTGGCGTGTTAAACTTTTCTGATTTGGCTTCGATATCCCAGTATGGATCTACTGCATGCTCGTATTTATTTGGTGCTCGCCACATTTCCAGCATGTTTTTTAATTCGGTTGTAACGGCTGCATTATCAAAATCACCAACTACTCCAACAGTTGCATTTTCGCTTTGGTAAAAGTCTGCATAGAATTTCTTGACTTCATCAAGCGTAACTGCTTTTACAGTTGTAACTTCCTCATCAAATGACATGGTATATCGGTAATCACTTTTATCGAACCGGTTCATCATCCTGCTGAATAAAGTACCTGCAATGGCCTGCGGTTCACTCTTGTTTTGCTCAATGCCTGCCAGTTCTTCCTGCTTCATCTTCTCAAATTCTTCGGAAGGGAAAACAGGCTGATGCAGAATTTCAGTAACCAGTTGCATCACAGGGATCAGTTTGTCTTTTACTGTTTCAATAGAAACTGAAACGGATTGACCGCCTCCTCCAATGCTCACCTTTGCTTTCAGTTTATCCCATTCATCGTTGATCTGTTTGCGCGTATGATTTTTCGTGCCCTTGTCAAGCATCCCGGCCGTAAAGGAGGCGATCGTTCCTTTGTTTTGGAGGGTGCTTTGGGTTCCGATGCGCAATGTGATATTCACGTTCACAGAATTTCCACGGGTTCCCTTTTTGAGCAGTGAATATTTTGCGCCGCCCTTTAAAACACCGCTTACAGTACGACTGTCAATATTTGCTGGAGAAGGATCAAATGCTTCAGCAGCTGCCATTACCGCTTTTCCTTTGTAATCTTTCACAAGCGCATTTACATCAGGATTTGCAGGAATCACAGCGCGGTCAGGTGTGGCATCAGGAATGAAAGTACCTGTCGTTCTGTTGGTAGGTTTATAATAAAGTTTTGCAACACGGTTCACATCTTCTGCAGTGACTTTCTCTACGTTGTCCCGATAAAGGAAAACCAGGCGCCAGTCGCCCATGGCAATGAACTCGCTCAGTGTCAAACCGACCCTGTCACTTTTATTGAACATCAATTCCACATCAGTAAGCAGTTTTGTCTTTGCGCGGTTCATCTCTTCAGCAGTAACCGGTTGAAATTTCAGACTGTCCAACACATTCAGCATGGCACGCTTGGCTTCTTCAAGTGATTTTTCCTTCAGCACGTCGGCGGAATAATATGCGTATCCCGGATCATGAAGGGAAAATGCATACCCATAAGTGCTGGAGGCTTTTTTTGTTTCGACAAGCGCTTTATATAGTCGGCCAGAAGGTTCATCGGTAAGGATTTCATTCAATACATCAACGGCTGTATAATCCGCATGCACGCCATTTGGAATGTGATAGCCGCAGGCAAATACCTGAACATCACCAACCCTTCGGAGTTCAACGCTGCGCTCTCCGTCCTGAACCGGCTCGGCAGTATAGGGGTGTTGCAGTTCACGACTTGGTTTTGGAATGGGGCCAAAATATTCATTCACAAGTGCAATGGTTTTTTCTTCGTCAACCTTACCGGCAACTGTGAGTACTGCATTGTCGGGCTGATAATATTTTTTATAAAAAGCCTGGAGGTTTTCTATCGGAACTTTTTCAATGTCTTCCTTTGAACCGATGGTGGATTTTCCATAGTTATGCCATAAGTATGCAGTTGACATGATCCGTTCATTTAAAACGCCACCCGGATCATTTTCTCCGCGTTCAAATTCATTGCGCACAACGCTGAATTCAGTTTCCAGGTCCTTCTTGGCAATGAATGAATTGATCATACGGTCGCTTTCCAGACTGAGCGCCCATTTCAGGTTTTCTTCAGATGCCGAAAAGGTTTCATAATAATTTGTGCGGTCGTACCACGTGGTACCATTCGGCCTTGCGCCATGTGAAGAAAGTTCCTGCGGGATGTTGGGGTGTTTTGTTGAGCCTTTAAATACCATGTGTTCAAGCAAATGTGCCATGCCTGTTTCTCCATAACCTTCCATCCGGGAGCCTACAAGGTAGGTGATGTTCACCGTCATGGTTGCCTTGGATGGGTCAGGAAAAATCAGTACCCGCAAACCATTCGCTAGTTTGTACTCGGTAATGCCTTCCACTGAGGTTACTTTGATTGGGGCAGGAACTGATTTGTTTCCCGGCTGGGAATATGCTGTGACAGCAGCCAACAGCAATACATAAAATACGAGTTGCTTTTTCATTGAGTAAGTATTGAGTTTGAAATTAAGTACAGAGAATAAATTATATAGGGATTACAATCACCATCCCATGCGTAGTTTGATGCCGGCATGAATGGAAGGACGGATGTAAAATTTCTCGTCACCATAGTTCAGGACTTGCAGAATGATATGGTTGTCATCAACAGAAGCACCCCTGGCAACATCAAAACGATCGCTTAAAATACCACGCACGCCACATCCATAATATAATTCAAGCGCAAAAGTACTACTCATGGGAATAATATTACCCAGTGTTACCTGCAAACCAATGCGGTTCCTGAAACGGTGCCTGTAGATTTCTTCAGGTGCTGTGATAAAAAAGGTAGAGGAATCCTGTGAAAACCTTACTTCTTTGTCTGTTTCAAACCATTCGTTATTGAAATACAAATACTGGTAACTCAGTCCAAAGGAATAATAACTCTTCCTTCCGCTTTTTTCTCCCGATTTACGGTATATCTTATAAGCTATCCTTGCAGCAAATCCGCGCTCATAGAAGTATTGCGAATTACTCCAGTCTTTTGCCTGGGACAATATCAGGTCATTCCTGTAAATCAATCCGCCATTTATTTCCAGGCCTTTCTTTTCCTTAAAAATATGTTCATAGCCAAGGTTGATTTCGTTCACCAGATATTGCCCCAAATTGAAAGTAAAAGCATTCCGAACGGGAGAAACACCGTTTGGGTTGGATTGAGCATCTGAAATGACAGGAGACAGAAGCGTCAGGAAAATGAATATTTGAGCCGGGACTGAGATTTTTTTCACCTCAGCAAATGTACACGATTCCTTAAAATAAAAAAGGTAAATTAAGGTGTTGTTTATAACTCAAATTTAGATCAACTGAGATAAAATAGTTGCCTATTTCGGCTTGTGATCGCGCACAAATAACCAACAAATTCCGCGCCATCAGCGAGAATAAAATCACCTCACCACAACAAATTTCTTTGTCGTGATCGCACCTTCGGCATTCACCCTCAGAAAATAAATTCCATCGGGCAGATGATTGGCAACATGAATGTCCTGTATTCCGGCATGGAATATTTCATTAGCGACTGTCATTACTTTCTTTCCCGGCAGGTCATAAATATCCATAGATACATGGGCCGGTTTCTTAAGTTCAAAATTGATGTTCAGTTGCGATGATGCAGGTACCGGTGAGATCAGAAAGGAAGCATGTGATTCATTACCTTCCTCAATACCGACTGGACTTCCAAACAAGTTGATGTCATCTATATACAAGTTATTCCCGCGTGCACTAACAGCCTGGAATTTCAGTCTTACATTCGGCTTACCTCCAAAAATGGCAACACTAACTGCATCCTGACGCCAGTCGCCGGAACCGGCAGGAGTATAAGCGGATGAATGTGGTGCAACGGTTGCAAGTGCTGCACCTGATTTAGTGTACCGAAGAACCCATGTTTCGCCACAATTCAAAGAGTAATAAACCTTTAGTCCATCATGGCGTGATGTATCGTTTCGTTGTGAATAGGCAACCTTGAATGTCAACGTGCTTGCTTCAAGTCCGGTGAAATCAATCGGAGATGTAATGAACTCGTCAATCGCTCCGTCTGAATTAGAAGAAAAATTATTTATTTTGATTGAATGCGTTCCTGTTGCTGCTGCATTGTTTACCTGTTGCCAGGTATTTCCATTGTCATAATTTAAAACAGCACCATTCGTTCCCGGAAAACTATTTTCAAATCCTTCTAGGAACGGAGCAGGCTGTGATGTAGAACCGACAACAGTGATGTATGAAGTTCTTGTTTTTGTATCACTTCCTGTAGCATTTGAAACGGTAAGCGTTGCATCATAAACTCCGGGAGTATTGTAGGCCACTGATGGAATAGAGTCGCTTGATGATGATGGTGTTCCTCCCGGGAAACTCCAGTTCCATGTCGCCGGCTGTCCCTGCCATGAAAGATCACGGTATTGAAGTGTATCGCCTTCGCACAAGAATAGCCTGCTTGCAGAGAAATCAGAGACAGGAGTACAAAGAGATGCTGTGGAAACATCAGTACCGGTGGCGATAAGATTCGTTGGTTGCCAGAGGTTATTTCTGCCACCTGCAGTTGAGTTCAGCGCTGCCCGCATCCTGTTTTTTTGTCCTTCAGAGAACATATTGCAGCAATAAGAATACTCCATGTAGTTTTGAACATTTTCCAGTGAAGGAGGATTACAAAGAGAACCATTCAGGTTGCAGGCAACCCAGCCTTTGGTGATCGGCGTATCGTTCACGCCATCATCTCCACAAGCAACGCCGGGGTTGTTCGTGCTGCCCCACACATGAGCAAGGTTCAGGCAATGCCCGATTTCATGCGTGAGCACACGAGAGCGGCCGAGGGTTCCTGTGCCTATACTTCCGATGTATCCATGAATTGAAATGACACCGTCCTTGCCGGCAGGAGCAGTACCCGGATAATATGCATATGCTGCAGCACCGGAATTACCGAGATCAGAAACCACCCAGATATTCAGGTATTGATTTGATGGCCACGGATTGAGTTTGGAATTATCATCTGCATTATAAGTAAGTGTTGACTGAATACGGTCAATGCCATTGGTGCAGTTGCCGTTCGGATCAATGTTGGCCAGGCGGAATTCAATTTCACAGTTTGCTGCGATTGGTTTGAAAACTGAAACAATGGAAGCTGTATCATAGCTCTGTTTACTGAAATCCTCATTCAGGATCCTTACCTGATCGTACACCTGTGCTTCTGAAATGTTTTCTGCACCATAGTTGTGTATGATGTGAAAGACGATTGGAACGATCAGCACTGTTCCGCTTCTTCTTTCATTTGAATGCTGTGCTGTGTATTGTTCAGTAAATACTTCCAAAGCAGATTGCACCTGCAGCACTTCAGGATGTTCCTGAATAAGCTGATTGTATATTTCAGTTGTATAGCAGTGTTTTTCCTCCTGTGCTGACAATCCAATAGATGAAAGAAGCAGAAGTAATATGAGATTTTTTTTCATAGCGATCAGTAAAACAAAAAACCATCCCGCTTTAGGTGAGATGGTTTCCTGTATATTGAGAATATATTATTGAACAATTAATTTTTGAGAATCTGTAACTTCGCCTGCGATGATCTGAACAAAATAAATTCCTTTCGCAAGCAGCGATGTTCCGATGGAGAATTCATAGTTGCCTGAAGGCAATCCATCCCTGTTCACCGTCATCATATTCTGCCCCATCATATTCAGTATTTTCACCTCTACACCTGCATTGTCAGGGTTGTTGAAGCTTATGCGGGCATCACCTGATGTTGGATTCGGGGATACGGTAAATGCAAGTTGCTGCCGGTTGACCTCATTGATTCCAACGTATGTCCCTGTGATCTCAATGTCATCAATGTATAGGTTGTTGTCTCCGTAAGGGGAGGCATCAGTACCGCCACTTTCAAATTCAAATTTGAACCGCACATTCGGCTTGCCACTTCCGGCGCCAAGGGTTACAGTCTCTTGTCTCCATTGTGCTGAAGAGGTTGGGGAGAAGTTGCTGAATGCAGTTGTGGTTGCAAGCGCTGCGCCGGATTTGGTTAAACGTAAGTTCCATGACTTTCCGCAATTGGTGGAATAATAAACCTTGAGTGTTTCTGCTTTTGCAGTATTGTATCTTGAATAAGCCAGTTTATATTTCAGGTAACATGTGGTATAGTCAGTTAAATCAAATGGGTCTGTGATCCATGAATCAAACTGACCCAAACCATTGGTGCCTGAATTGCGCATCTTGACTGCTGCAACTCCTGAAGAACCTACAATTCCTGAAACCCTGTTCCATTTATAAAGTGAACTGTTATCCGGGTTGTCAACATAACCGCCGCCGGGGAAAGTTGCTGCAGTTTCAAAATCATCAGTATAAATAGGGCTCAAAGTTGGGGAGCCAGATACGGTGATAACATTTGTTTTTGTCACACCGTTTGAGCCGCCCGGACTTGTAACCGTCAGCGTTGCAGAATATGTACCAGGGGTAGAATATGAAATATATGGTTTTTCGAGCGTAGATGTGGAAGGCGACCCGGAAGGGAAACTCCATGCATAGGTTAATGTGTCTGCATTGTCAGTACCGGCAAGGAAACGGGTTGAATCACCGGCACAAATATGCAATGCTTCAGGGGAAAAGTCTGCAACCGGTGCGCATGCCTGTAGTGACGTTCCACTTGTTCCTGTAGCAACAAGATTGCCGCTAGTCCATAAATTATTCCTGTTCTGAACAGAAGAATTCAAAGCTGCATTCATTCTGGTTTTTTGGCCGGGGGTAAACATCAGATCGCAATAGGAATATTCCATGTAGTTCTGAAAATTTTCATCAACACCATTGGCGCAAACATCATAGTTGTTATTTGGACAAAAATTCCAACCTTTGGTAACGGGCGTATCATTCACTCCGTCGTTCCCACATGCAACACCGGGTGCATTCGTATTACCCCATACGTGCTGCAGGTTTAAGTAATGTCCGATTTCATGAGTTAGTGTGCGCGAATTGTTAACACTACTTGACCCAATGCTTCCAACATAAGACGACAGAGAAATCACACCATCCACAGCATCAGAAACGGAGTTGCTTGGATAGTAAGCATAAGCTGCAGCACCTTCTTTCAAGGCATAGAAATCAGCAATAGTCCAAATGTTCAGGTACTTGTTGTTAGGCCATGGATTCAGTTTTGAAGCATCACTTGCATTGTGCGTACGGTATGAAGCTACACGGTCAATTCCATTTGTACAGTTTCCGTTGGGGTCAATATTTGCAAGACGGAATTCAATTTCACAATCTGCAATCAGACCCTGGAAAGCAGGAATAACATTCGCCGTATCAGCATTGCGTTTCCTGTAATCACGGTTAAGAATGGCAACAGCATCATGTATCTGTGCATCGCTGATGTTCTCAGGTCCGTAATTGTGAATAATGTGAAAAACGATTGGAATGATCAGGATCGTTGAACTTTGACGGGCATTTGCATGTTGCCGTGCATAATCCTGTGTAAATTGTTCCAGTTGCTGCTGTTCCTGGATCATTTCAGGATGATCAACAAGCATTTCACGGTAAACTTCATCTGTGAAACAATGTTTACGTTCCTGCGCAGAGGCAGTATTCAAAATGAGCAAACACATAGCAATAGCTATCGCGTAAATTTTCTTCATTATTATTAAAATTTAATTTTTAGAGAGCAAACCTAATGATTTTTTCAATCCTGAAAATTTTAGCAAATGGTCTTCCCTCCGGTTGTTTGAGTTATATTATAATTAAAGCAAATATAAGCGTATTTTTTTGAAAAAAAAATCTTCTATTTGATGAATGACAATAGGCTGACATTAACCAATGGCCTGCCTTAAATCTTCAATTAAATCCTCGATATCTTCTATTCCTACGCTCAGCCGGATCAATGAATCCGTTATCCCGATGCGCTCCCTTTCTTCTTTGGGAACAGAGGCATGGGTCATCACCGCCGGAAGGTTGATCAGCGATTCTACGCCGCCCAGTGACTCTGCAAGTGAAAATACCTTGGTTCCTTCCATCACCCGCCTGGTTTCTTCAATCGAATTGTTTTTCATTGAGAAAGATATCATCCCGCCAAAATCCTTCATTTGCTTTTTCGCAACGGCATGATTGGGATGGTCAGGGAATCCGGGCCAGTAAACTTTTTCTACTTTGGGATGTGATTTCAAGAAGTGAGCAATGGCTGCACCATTTGAGCAGTGGCGCTCCATCCGCACATGCAGTGTTTTTAATCCGCGCAAGACGAGGAAACTGTCCATGGGACCCGGAACTGCCCCGCAGGAATTGGCAATAAATGCCAGTTGCTCGTTGAGATTGTCGTTATTCGTACAAAGACAACCCATGATCACGTCACTGTGTCCGCCAAGGTATTTTGTAGCCGAATGCATGACAATGTCAGCGCCAAGGGTCAATGGATTCTGTAAGAAGGGGGATGCGAATGTATTGTCAACCACCAACAAAAGATTTTTTTCCTTTGCAAGTTTTGCATAAGCAGAAATATCGATGATCTTCATCATCGGGTTGGTAGGTGTTTCTACCCATAGCATTTTTGTTTTGGCATTGATGTGTTTACGTACAGCAGCTTCATCATGCATATCCACAAAGTGAAATACGATGCCGAAATGGGCAAAAACTTTTGTAAACATTCTGTATGATCCTCCATACAGATCATCAGTGGCAATCACTTCATCACCCGGACGCAATAGCTTTATAATCGCATCCGATGCCCCCATGCCACTGCTGAAACAAAGTCCATGCTTTGCATATTCAAGTGAAGCAATACATTTTTCAAGTGCTACCCTTGTCGGGTTTTTCCCACGAGCATATGCATATCCCTGATGTACTCCCGGACTGGACTGAACATAGGTAGAAGTCTGGTAAATAGGAGTCATAATGGCTCCTGTTGTAGGATCGGGCTCCTGACCTGCATGGATGGCGTTGGTTCCGAATTTATATTCTGACATGGAT
>CAYHHK010000093.1:12213-16185 GCA_964356415.1 uncultured Flavobacteriales bacterium | reverse complement strand
TCTCAGGGTCAATGTCAGAATAAAGATTCCCTATTTTTGCCATAAGGTTTAACTTAACAGTATCCTCCTGTTTACATTGATTAAGTTGTCTGATCAATGAATCAAGGTCTCCTTCACGGGAAAAGGAATTTGCTGTAATGGATAAAAAGCATACAAAAAGAAATTTCTTCATATTTGCCGGAATTGTAGGATTAATTCAGATCGCAATTTATTAATATTCCTGTCGGATCGCCGCAGAAAATAAGCCGGATGAATCAGAAAATAAACGTGATCCGTCAAAAAATAAGTCCCGCTTGATTTTGCATCCCCTGAATGTAAGTTTGCATCGAATTAAAACCAAATCATTTAAACAATAACCTTTAAATCAAAAAACATGAAAAAATTTGTATTCATTTTTACTGCGATTTTCTTGCTCTCAAAGGCGAAATCAAACGCTCAGGAAGTAGCAGTCATTAACATGCACAATGATTCTATTCATACTTGCCTGGCGCATTTTTTTGATGGAGGCGGGGAATCTGCTTCATATTCCAACAATGCGAATGACACATTGACTATTTTCCCACTGGATCAACTAAATGATAAGATCTGTGTAACTTTCCATTCTTTCAATACACAATCAGCAAATGATTTTCTTTATATTTATGATGGACCTAATACGCAAGCCCCTTTGATCAATATACTGAGTGGCTCAGTAAATTATGGTACGATTAAATCTACTGCAGCTGATGGGAGCTTAACTTTCCGATTTCAATCAGATGCCCTTACAAATGCCGACGGTTGGAATGCAACAATATCCACCGACACCGTTCCTGAAGAAATTACAATGATGACAGGGAACACGTATTTCAATTCCACTTTTCATGTTTCAACAGGTAAATTCTTTGATAACGGGGGGGCATCGCAGAATTATACCGGCAATATGGCCGAGTCTTCTCTGACCCTTTATCCAACAAACAGTGGAGATAAACTAAGTATCACTTTTGAAACCGTTGATATCACAGCCGGAGATTTTCTGTATATTTTCAATGGAAGTGTGTTGGGTGTAAATCAGATTGCAGCGCTTACAGGCCATAACATTGGAACCGTAAATTCAACAGCACCGGATGGTTCTCTCACATTTAAATTTCAATCTGGTGGAGGGGCTCCTTCCGCAGGATGGATTGCATCAATTTCTGTAAACAATACGCCTGAAGATATTACGACAATTGCTGATGGCGTGTTTACTGTTTCAAAAGGAAGATTTTTTGACAATGGCGGTCCTTCGGTTGATTATACCAATGGCAAAGATGCCAAAGTCACATTATTGCCGCAGAATACTTTGGATAAAGTGAGCGTAACATTTCATGAATTCAGTCTGAGTTCAGGAGATTACCTCCAGGTATTTAATGGAAGTACGGTAAACGCTTCTGCACTGCTTGCAACGCTAACCGGTGTAAACTATGGCACAGTAAGGTCGTCGGCTGCAGATGGTGCCCTCACTTTCGTTTTTCATTCTGACCTGGGCAACACTTCCTGGGGTTGGGATGCCTCCATTGCAACTGATGCTTTTATTCCGGAAGATATCACAATGATTGCGAATGGAGCATTTACCGTCGGGAAATTCAGCAGATTCTTTGACAATGGTGGGTCATATAGTGATTATGGTGCTAATCAGAATGTTATTACAACTGTTATTCCAGCCAATGCCAGCGACAAGCTGACCGCAACCTTTCATTTGTTTGCGGTGCAAGCCGGTGATACCTTATTTGCGTACAATGGAAACGATACGAATCAGGTATTGTTGGGAAGCTATAGCGGAACATTGTCGAAATTTGAGGTTACCTCAACTGCTGCAAATGGAAGCATAACCTTTAAGTTTAAAAGCAATGCAGGGAGCTTCAACTATGGATGGTTTGCAAGCCTTGTAACTACTGCATCACTACCCGTTTATAATATGGCAATTAATCAAACCGTTATTGATACAACTGACGGTGGATACTTTTATGATAGTGGAGGAGCAAATAATATTTATCAACCAAATGAAACTAGTATTATCACATTCATTCCCGCAACCCCATTGACTAAAATCAGTGTTTCCTTTAACTTCTTTTATACATCAGATCCGAATGATTATCTAGAAGTACGGGATGGTCCAACTGCGTTTTCACCATTAATTGCAAAACTGTATAATAGGGCAGCATATGGAACTATCTCCGCTACAACTGCTTCAGGAGCACTAACATTAAAATTCGTTTCCAATGGGACTTATAATGCGGACGGTTGGGCAGCATATGTATCAACATCTTCTGCACCAAAAATATTTTCGCTCCCGGGAACATTTATTTTGCCTACGGGTACCACGGCCTTTTATTATGATGAATCTGGACCACAAGGCAATTATTCAGATGGTAAGGATTTTTCCACAACGATTAAACCACAAAACAGTAGCGATAAAATTACAGTATCTTTCAGTTATTTTTTCTCAGCTGACGTGAATGACTATTTAGAGGTGCATGATGGGGATGATATTACTGATCCGATCATAGCTACATTTCATACCGAAGCAGGTTATGGAACCATTTCTGCAACTTCAATGAATACAAGCGGTTGCCTGACTTTCAGATTCGTAACAAACGGAGCGTATCAGTCAGCCGGCTGGGCTGCAGTAGCCTCAACCGATACAACGCACAGGAACATTTCATTGCCCGGAACTTATTATGCAAGTTCTGGATTTTTTACCGACGCAGGTGGTCCTTACAATGATTATGTTCAACTCACGGACTATCGGGTGACTATAAACCCTATTAACAATGGCGAAAAGCTAAGTGTTACATTCACTTATTTATATACAAGCGATATTAATGATTATTTAGAAGTTCATGATGGAAGCAGTATCACCGATCCCTTGCTAGCAATATTACACAGTGCAGATGGCTATGGCACAATAACAGCATCACCTGCAAATCTTACCGGTGGACTTACTTTCAGGTTCGTTTCAAACGGAGCTTATCAGAATGCCGGATGGGTTGGTGTTATCTCCACACAAATTTCACATAAGAATTTTTCTTTGCCTGGCACGTACACCTTGCCGGCAGGAACCACTGGTTACTTTTATGATGCCGGTGGACCTGAATTCAATTATGTTGAATTAATGAATTCCATTACCACCATTATGCCGGCAAACGGCAACGATAAAATTACAGCATCATTCAATTATTTTAATGCCATTGGAGCGTATGATTCTTTAGAGATTTATGATGGCAGTGATACAACTGCTGCCAGGATTGGAACATATGGTGGAAGTACAAATCCCGGAACAATCAGAGCCTTTAATTCTGACGGCAGTTTAACCTTTAGATTTGTAACGAATGGTGCCTATCAGGAAAAAGGTTGGGCTGCAGCAATCACCGCTGACGATTGTTACTTTAACACAGTCGGCACCGAAGAACATCATCCCGAAAATGTCGAGCTATCGGTTTCGCCGAATCCTTCATCTGGAAGGTATTCCCTAAGGACTGTTGACGCAAGAATCGAAAAAGCTACTGTATATACAATCTTGGGTGAAAAAGTTTTTGAAACCGGAAATGTTGATTCCAATAAAATAACCATTGACCTTTCGCTGCAGGTTCCCGGATTCTATCTTTTAAAAGTAGAAACCCAAAATGGATCGATCATCCAAAAAGTGGTGAAGCAATAACCTCATAAACTAATACCACAAATAAACTCCGGAGCAAATTAACAAGCTTCGGAGTTTTGTTTTTTAACAGGTTGCCAAATATCTCACATCTCACCTCTCACATCTCACATCTCATTACTCAATTCTCAGTCTCCTTTCTTTAATCCCATTTCTTAATTTATCTTCGCCCTCCCAAAATTCGTTAAGATTCGTTATTCGTAAATTCGCATCCTTTCGTTATTCGTACCCCAATTCGTTATTCGTAAATTCGCATCCTTTCGTTATTCGTACAACTGTAAATTCGTATCGTTTCGCTA
>CAYHHK010000093.1:2059-12113 GCA_964356415.1 uncultured Flavobacteriales bacterium | reverse complement strand
GTAAATTCGCATCCTTTCGTTATTCGTACAACTGTAAATTCGTATCGTTTCGCTATTCGCACCATGAAAATAACCTTCCCCGACAAAATTGTCCGTGATTACCCCGACGGAACCTCATCTCTAGACATCGCCAAAAGCATCAGCGAAGGACTGGCACGCAATGTACTCGCCGCTAAAGTAAATGGCGCCGTGCAGGATGCTACACGTCCTGTTCATGGCGATGCAACACTTGAACTTCTTACCTGGGACAGCAGCGATGGTAAATCAACCATGTGGCATTCATCTGCCCACCTCATGGCAGAAGCGCTGGAGAGTTTTTATCCGGGAATAAAATTCTGGGTAGGACCTCCTGTGGAGAATGGCTTCTATTATGATGTGGATCTTGGCGATCACAAAATTTCTTCTGAAGATTTTCCAAAAATCGAGAAGAAAATGGTCGAACTCGCGCGGCAAAACAATCACTTCGTTCGAAGTGAAATGAGCAAGCAGGATGCAATTAATTATTTCCATGACAAAAATGATCAGTACAAACTTGATCTTCTGGAAAGATTGGAAGATGGCAATATTACCTTCTATCAACAGGGAAAATTTACTGACCTCTGCCGTGGTCCGCATATACCCCACACCGGTTACATCAAAGCGGTAAAGCTGATGAACCTTGCCGGTGCTTACTGGAAGGGCGATGAAAAAAACAAGCAGCTTACCCGTATCTACGGAATCACTTTTCCGAAACAAAAAGAACTCGATGAATACCTTGCTATGCTTGAAGAAGCAAGAAAACGCGACCATCGCAAGATCGGCAAGGAGATGGAGATATTTATGTTTGATGATGAAGTAGGTCCCGGTTTGCCATTGTGGTTGCCCAACGGTGGAGCCATCATTGAAGAGCTGGAGCGCCTGGCAAAGAAAACGGAGAATGAAGCCGGATACCTGCGTGTGCGTACACCACATATTGCCAAAGAAAGTATGTACCTCACAACAGGACATCTGCCATATTATGCAGACAGCATGTTTCCTCCTATGGAAATGGATGGCGAGAAGTACTATCTAAAGCCGATGAATTGCCCGCATCACCACAAAATTTTTGGCGAGATGAATCCAAGCTACCGTGATCTCCCAATCAGGTTGGCGGAATATGGTACTTGTTACCGGTATGAACAATCCGGCGAATTATTTGGGTTGATGCGCGTACGTTGCCTGCAAATGAATGATGCACATATCTATTGTACCAAGGAGCAGTTTGCAGATGAGTTCCGCGGTGTGAATGAAATGTACCTCAAGTATTTCAAGATATTTGGAATTGATAAATATGTGATGCGTTTCAGTACACATGCACCTGAAAAATTAGGCAAAAAATACCTTGATAACCCAAAGATCTGGAAAGAGACTGAGGATATGGTTCGCAATGTCCTGATCGATTCTAAGATCCCTTATGTGGAAGTAGCCGATGAAGCAGCCTTTTACGGGCCTAAAATTGATGTTCAGGTCTGGAGTGCAATTGGAAGGGAATTTACACTTGCGACCAACCAGGTTGACTTTGGAGTACCCGCCCGGTTCGGTATATCCTACAGAACTAAGGAAAATACGCAGGAAACGCCGATTTGTATCCACAGGGCCCCCCTTGGTACCCATGAGCGGTTCATTGGGTTCCTCATCGAACATTTTGCAGGAAATTTCCCTTTGTGGCTCAATCCCAGGCAGGTAGCTATTCTTCCAATCAGCGATAAATACCAGAATTATGCTCAGGAAGTTTTGAGGGTTCTGAAAAATTACGATATTCGCGCCCTCGTTGACGACCGGAACGAAAAGATCGGCAAGAAAATCAGGGATAATGAGATGAAAAAAATCCCTTTCATGCTGATCGTTGGTGAAAAAGAAATGGAAGAGAAGCAGGTTTCGGTTCGCAAACATGGTGGTCAGGACGAAGGAAAAATGAGTATTGAAGATTTCTGCTACCGGATCCAAAACGAAATAAAAGTGCAACTGAGCTAAAAAATTCTTGGCGAGGAATCATTGTCTTAAACATTTAAAATAAAATACCCATAGCAACATCCTTTACACCCAGGCCAAGGCCACCCTTCACCCCACGTCCTTACGGACGCTACGGTGGACCGAGAAAAAGAGAGGCAGAGCATCGCATCAATGAATTGATTAAAGCTCCGCAAGTAAGGTTGGTGGGAGACAATGTGCAATCGGATATTTACCCGATTGAAGAGGCTTTGAGACTGGCAAAGGAACAAGAGCATGATTTGGTTGAGGTTGTACCAACAGCAGACCCTCCGGTTTGTAAGATTATCGATTATCAAAAGTTCTTATACGATAAAAAGAAAAAAGAGAAAGAGTTAAAGGCGAAACAGATAAAGCAGGTTGTAAAGGAAATTCGCTTCGGACCTAATACAGATGACCATGATTTCAACTTCAAGTTGAAGCATGCCATCAACTTTCTTGAAGAAGGAAATAAAGTAAAAGCATACGTACACTTCCGTGGAAGGGCCATTGCATACAAGGAGAAGGGTGAGATTATCCTTCTCAAATTTGCGCAGGAACTGGCTGAATATGGAAAAGTGGAAATGATGCCTAAACTTGAAGGAAACAGAATGTTCTTGTTCCTCGCTCCTTTACCGCAGAAGAAAAAGAAATAAAATTAATTATTCGTATTTAGTAGATTCGTAAGAATTAGTATTTAGTAAATTAGTTATCATTCGTTATTCGCACTTCGTAAATTCGTAACAATTCGTAACAATTCGTACTTCGTAAATTCGCAATCATTCGTTATTCGTACATCATACTTCGTAAATTCGTAATCATTCGTTATTCGTACCCACAATGCCTAAACAAAAAACAAACTCAAGCGCAAAAAAACGCTTCAAAGTTACAGGAACAGGAAAGATCAAGCGTAAGCATGCTTACAAGAGTCATATCCTTACCAAAAAAGAGACAAAACGCAAACGTAATCTCACCAAGTCGGGCTTAGTAAGCTCTGCTGATACTGACAGGGTGATGAAGATGCTTGTGTTGAGATAAATCCGATTTGAGGATGAGTCGATGTGAGAATTTGAAAATTTATTTCCATTCATCTCTGTAGCTCCATCTTCAAATCTTCAAATCAATAAATTTTCAAATCAGTACTAACCCGACAAAAAGCAAAAAAGTACCAACCTTAAATGAGCAGGTCGCTTTCGTCAAAAACCCAAAAGTAAAATGCCAAGAAGTGTCAATTCGGTCGCATCAAGAGCGCGCAGAAAAAAGCTCTTAAATCTCGCCAAAGGTAATTGGGGATCGAGAGCAAATGTTTTAACCGTTGCCAAGCATACGGTTGAAAAAGGATTAACGTATGCATTCAGAGACCGCAAGGCGAAGAAACGTACTTACCGTTCCCTGTGGATTTCGCGTCTCAATGCCGCTGCCCGTGAGCACGGAATGAGCTATGCTGTTTTCATGGGAAAAATTCATAAAAACAATATCGCCCTGAATCGCAAGGCGCTAGCTGATCTTGCTATGAATCATCCGGAAGCATTCAAAGCAGTTGTCAATTCACTCAAATAACTACGCCATAGTTTTTAGTGGTAAGAAGGGAATCCATTGAGGTTCCCTTTCTTATTTGTTGAGGCTGAGCCACCAACCTAATTTCTCCTGCAATGAAACGAGATGTTGTCATTCAGAATGTATTATACGGAATTCTGCTTTCAGCTTTCCTGATACTTTATTTCATACTGTCAATCAACAGCCGGCTTTCCGCTGACGATTTTTTTTTCCTGAAAAATCTTGAAGAATATGGATGGTGGCAAAGTATGTTGGTGTCTTGGCATTCATGGGTTACACGTTGGACCTCGATACTTTGGCTGAATTCGATTTTTAGCTTTTACAATCTCACCGGTAATTTTCTCTTTTTTCATATAGTAACATTACTGATGCTGGTCTTTGCACTCTACCGTTTCTCCGTGTTCTCGCTGGATTTTATTATCAGGAACAGCGCATACAAATCCCCGGGACTAACTGCCCTTGCTGACTTGCCAAGGCATTCGAGATTTGCTGTTTCATTGCTTATTTCATTTTTTATTTTAACAGCCGGCATCGGAGAAACTTTTTTCTGGATAACATCATCCGCAATGTACCTCTGGGGGTTTATTGCAGTTTGCTTTCTGATTGCAGAAGTATTAAGAGGGGAGAAGTCAGTCAGCTCTTTTATGGTTTGTGTATTAACGGCTTCATATATTGGAGGTGTAGCAGAAGCGATTGCAATTCCCTGCTTCATCTTGCTGCTCCTCATTCTTGCATTTCAGGTCAGGAGAAAAATGTTTATGCCGGCCACCGCAGTTTCCATTGCCTTATTACTTTTCATTTCTATTCTCATCAGCTATTCCGGAGAGGGCAGGGTATTGAGGCAGTCTGCACTTCCTGATATTTCCTTGCTGCAGTCGGTAATCCTGAGCTTTAGGTCTGTCGCACAAATTGAATTGTATTTTTTATCGGAGAAATTTTTATTTATCATCCTATTTTTTATTGCATGGATGGGATTTGGCGCCAAACTTCCTTTCAAGCTGAATGTTAATTATAAATTATTTGCTTGGGTCTTTATTTCCTTTGCCCTCCTATGTTTCATTTTTATTTTCCCTACATCCTATTTGCTGGGTGAAATCCCACCACTTCGTGCCTGGATCTTCGTTGGGTTTCTGAATTGCTGCTTGCTTGCTTTTGCCGGTGTGATTACCGGTGCTTATTTTCGTAGACCTGTGATTACTTCAATTATTTCTTCCACGGCTGTACTGGTTTTGGTTGTCATGATTGGCAAAATTGCCATCGAACAGAAACAGATCACAACCAATTATGCAGTTGCGGTGGACAAAAGAATGCTATTGTTGAAGTCATATGTGGATCTTGGTGACAATGCAGCCATTACTTTGGATCCACTCCCAGATTCAGGATTGTTGCTGTCATCAGAAATTTCTTCCAATCCTTCAGATTTCAGAAATCAACATCTAAAAAAATATTACGGCTTAACAAATAACATCTTGTTGAAGGAATAAATGATCATTTGAATTCATTAAAAATTGAAATGGAAAGAAGAGAATTTATTAAAGCGGGCTGTGGCTTCTGTGCAACCATTGCAACTCTTGGTACAGTTGGATCTTTACTCGAAGGGTGCAAACCCGTCGGTATGATATTCAGCACCTCACCAGCTAATGGAATTATAAATGTGCCATTGGAAAAATTTTTGGATAATAAGTTTGTCATAGTCAGAGCAATACAACTTGAATATGATTTATTGCTGGTGATGGAAAATGAAACCACCTTTAATACACTTGCCATGCAATGTACACACCGTCAGCAACCGCTGGTAGCTACTTCAACGGGATTAATCTGCAATGAACATGGCAGCCGTTTTGATCTCTCAGGCAACGTAACCCGCGATCCCGCCACAAAACCACTCCTTAAATATAAAACGGAACTGGATGGATTAAATGTTGTGATCCATTTAACCTGATTGTTTTTTTTCCGGCTTCGTTTATCTTCAACCGCTTAACTTCTAACTTCTAACTTTTGACTTGTGACTTATGACTTATGACTTATGACTTTTACCTTTTCCCTTCCTACTCCGTCGCTGACTTGCTGAAAATAATATACCCGAAATGGAAAAGAAACGAAAATGGATTTTTCCTTTCATGGTAATAATTCAATGAAAGGCTGATAGGGCCAAGCGGACTATGAAATACCGTGACAGCGCTGCCTATATAAAATTGCTTCGCGAATTCTTTTCCATATTCAGTTTTAAGATCAGCTGTCTTGACGAGTTCACGATAGGGCTGAAAAACATATCCTTCAAGCCGGAAGTCCAGATTGTTCCTGATCATCCATACATTTCTCAGTCCCAGTCCGCCGTATTGATGTGCATGAAAGTCGGGCAAATACAGTGTTTGCATTTCCGACACAGGTTCAAATGATGGGGATGCAAGAATAGTAGAAGTGTAGTTTGTAAAGAATGGCTCATTACTCCATTGAAGCTCAGCAAAAAAACCAAGCTTCAGATGCCCCCTTCGTTTGTAATAATTTTCATAAGATATTTTTGACTGAAACCAGTCGCGTCCATTGTTCTTTTCCTGCCTGTCAACTGAAGTTGAACCCGGAAGGGTATATTCTACGCCGTTAATATACCGGACTTTTATACTAAAAAAAGTTCCCTGGTTGGCATACATTTTTCGGTTTAAGGTATTGCGTTCAAATAAAAGATAACCTGTTCCCCCAAGGAATATGCTTTCATCAGCTGTATCCTTTTGAATGAATTCTGATGTCTGGTAGTAATTGTCTTCGGTCCGTATGTATGAACCTCCGAGTACAACTTTCCCCTTATTCCTTGCCGGGATACCTGCATTCATTCCGAAATTGTAATCACTTTGTATAATGTAACTAGGTTTTTCATCATTGAAAAGAGCCGTACTGCTTTTGTAGAAGTCATATTGATTCAGGGTTGCCTCTCCTTCCAGAAAATAGGGAAGTTGCGAGGGCGAATCAAGCCTTATTTTAAATTGACCGCTGGTGTAAAGCTTCCCAAAATAAAGATTCGCAAAAAAACTGTAGGATTTTTTCCGCCAGATATTGTATTGTGCCCCCACAAATACTTCACTGATCGGTCTTGAAGAAATATTTCCACCAAATTGTGTGATCAGGTCTTTCTCGCGTTTGATCCGCACCGAAAGATCATACATTTTTGTTTCGGGATTGTATTTCAGTTGCGGATAAATGGATTTTACATTTTCATCTGCTACCAGTTGAAAGTAATTGCTCTTAAGACGTTCGATTGGTAATGGCACTGAACCTGGTTTGATAATACGTTTAACATACTCAGCCTGTCGCTCATTGATTCCTTCCACATTGACTTTGTCAACAAGGATTTTAGGGAGGTCATGGCGAAAGTCATCCCGCTTTTTTTTAAGTTCAATTGAATCAACCCTTCGCTGGATATTGAAAAAGATATCTTTCATTTTGCCTTCTGCGGCTTCGAAACCGGCTTCTATCACTTCCGGCAAATTGTCAAAATCAAACAATCCGAAACGGTCTGTATTTACATTGATCAGGATTCCGTTTTCACACAAGACTGAAAAATTAGTTGGTGTGGTCAGCATGGTTCTGATTTGTGACACAATATTTCCCTCTGTCGTTGGTGTGCTGCTGCCTCCTGCATTCACACCGATAATGATGTCAGGCTGAAAATCATTCAGCATGATGTCAGCAGGAAAGTTATTGTACATGCCGCCATCGTATAATATTTTTCCGTCTAAGATAACGGGCTTGAAATAAAACGGATATGCACTCGATGCCCTGACGGCCTGAGCAAGGTCTCCTTTGCGAAAGACAACCGTCTGCTTGTGTTCTATATCCGCAGCCACACACCTGAATGGAACAAAAAGTGAATCGAAATTAAATTTCGCCTTTGCGATTACAGGCGCCAGGTTTTCCATGAGCGAATAATCGGCCTGGACTGAGCTTACCAGATTGGTAGGCAGCGACGTCGTGATCACTGAGTCAAGAGAAAATCGGAGCGTGATCCAGCTTGCATTTTCTTCCTTCTTCCTGAAGTAAAAGCTGTAATCTTCATTCATCGTTCCTGTAGCCCAGTTCAGAAACTCCTCCGAATTCACAATGCTGTCAATCTGATCGGCTGAATAACCCTGTGCATACATGCTGCCGATGATGGCACCCGAGGATGAGCCGGCAATAAAGTCGATTGGAATGTGATTTTTTTCAAGTGCCTTAATGACACCTACATGCGCCATGCCACGGGCTCCGCCGCCACTAAGTACAAGGCCAACTTTTTGTGCTTTGGCCTGAGGCAAGGTGCAGAGAAGAATAAGTATGAGAAAATGAAGATGGATGGGTTTCACAAATTAAGATATCTGAAGGAAAATACCTGTGCGCGAAGTTACTTTACGGATTCAATCTGTTCAAATAGTTTGAGAAAATAGGCCGGTGAATTTTGTAACCGTGATCCATACCATGAAAACAGTTCGCCATCAACACATAAAGCCCTCATTCCGGGATACCGGTCACTGAATTCTTTCAGGTGTTTTTCCGAAAAAGGATAGGGCTCACTGGAAAGCAAAAGCAGGTCTGGCTTTGCCGAAATAAGCTGCTCTCTGCTAACTTCTGGGTATCGGGGAAGATGTCCAAAAACATTTGTCAAACCGCATGATTCAAGCATGCTGTTGATGAACGTATTACCTCCGGCTGCCATCATGGGCTTGTCCCAGATCAGATATGCCACAGAAAATTTTCTACTTCCTTTCTCATTTATCATTAGACTGTCAAATGCCAGATCAATTTTATTGAGGATCCTGACAGCTTCGAAAAAACGATTTGTAATAGCTCCCAATGCAAGGATCATTTGCTTGGCGTCTGAATATGTCCTGATATCACTGATCCAGACGGGAAATTCCAGCGCAATTTCCTCGGTCTGTGCCTGTTCATTTTCTTCCTTGTTTGCAATGATCAGATCCGGCTTCAGCGACCGGATCAAATCAAGATTCAGTTTTTTTGTTCCTCCAATATGCTGCTTCGTTCGAAACCATTCTTCAGGATGAATGCAAAATTTGGTGATGCCTGCAACTTCTGCAGTAAGCCCAAGATCAAAGAGCAATTCGGTCTGAGAGGGCACCAAACTAATGATCCGTTGGGGATTATCCTCCACATTTACAACCCTTCCTGTTTGATCCACTGAGGTTTGCATATTGCGAATATAGGTTTTTTGTTGATGTACCAAAGCCCTTTTTTAGCTTTTCGAAGCAGAAATAATTCGTTTTCTCCTCTAACTTTCACAATATTTGCCGCCGGAATAATCCGTCATGAAGATTCTTTTTCTTACTTCCAGATTTCCTTTTCCCCTTGAAAAAGGAGATAAACTCCGTGCTTTTTACCAGATTGTTGAGCTGAGTAAAAAACACCAGGTTGTCCTTGCGTCTGTCAGTGATGTAAAAGTCCTGCCAGAACATCTTGAGGCCCTCAAGCCCTATTGCAGGAGAATTGTTATTCATAACATCGGCAAGTCAAAACAGGTTCAAAACCTGGCACGCGCGCTTTTCAGCGGGAAGCCATTTCAGGTTGAATATTTTTTCTCAAACGATTTCAGGAAAAAAATTCAAAAAATTATTCTCGACGACAAACCTGATGCCATCTTTTGCCAATTGGTCCGCATGGCGGAATATGTAAGAGATGAAAAACGAATTCCTGTTACCCTTGACTACCAGGACGCTTTCAGCAAAGGATATGAACGGCAGGCGCAGCGGGAGACTATATTCAAAAAGCTTCCGGTGATGATGGAATGGAAACGGATGCTGAAATACGAAGGAAGTATCTTTAACAAGTTTAAAAATAAAATTATCATTTCAGAACAGGACAGGGACTACATAAATCACCCGGAAAACAAAAAAATAGAAGTCATACCTAATGGCGTCGACTTCAACTATTATTCCCCGGTCGTTAGAGAGAAAAAGTATGACCTTATCTTTTCAGGTAACATGAATTACCCACCGAATATTGAAAGTGCAGTTTATATTGCCGAAAAGATAATGCCGCTGCTGAAAATGAAAAAACCTGATGCAAAATTGGTGATTGCAGGCGCCAATCCGGCAAGTGAAGTGTTGAAACTGCAAAGCGATTCAGTAAAAGTAACCGGCTGGGTTGACGATATACGCGAACCATTCGCAGAATCCCGAATCCATTTGGCGCCAATGCTGATCAGCATTGGATTGCAGAACAAGATCTTGCAGGCAATGGCAATGAAGATTCCTTGTATCGTTTCTTCCCAGGCAAACAATGCAATTCATGCACCCACCGGCGATTGCCTGTTAATTGCCGATACTCCTGAGCAATACGTTGAGAAAATTCTGCTTTTATTGAATGACAGGACACTTTACAATAAGATAGCTGAAAATGCATGTCATTTCGTTCGTACTAACTTCGACTGGAGTGCAATGAATGATAAACTGGAAAGGATACTGAGCAGAAAATAACACTTTTTTTAGCACCTCCGCCATTACAAAACTCTTGAACTCTTGAACTC
>CAYHHK010000093.1:0-1959 GCA_964356415.1 uncultured Flavobacteriales bacterium | reverse complement strand
AATAACACTTTTTTTAGCACCTCCGCCATTACAAAACTCTTGAACTCTTGAACTCCTGAACTATTCAACTATTCGTCCACCTGCCATTTAGTCCGCCCTTCAACTATAGGTATGGTTTTCGACAACCAAATCGTACTTTTACAACCTATTTTCCCCATTTAACCAAATCTGAGATATAATGAATGACGACGAAGTAAAATTTCCACGTGTTGAACTCAGCAATGTAATTGATGACGATACTGAATTCATTCCCCTGCTTACTACAGAAGATGAAGAAAGCATGCAGGCGCAAAAAATTCCGTCTACACTTTCCATACTTCCATTACGCAATACTGTATTGTTTCCTGGTGTTGTGATCCCTATTACCGTAGGCCGCGATAAATCCATCAACCTGATCAAAGATGCTTACAAGGGCGATAAGATCATTGGTGTGGTTTCTCAGAAGGATACAAATATTGAAGATCCGAAGTTTGAAGACCTGAACAAGATAGGAACCGTTGCCCACGTCCTCAAGATGCTGCGTATGCCTGATGGAAATACCACCATCATCATCCAGGGAAAGAAAAGATTTGAACTGAAAGAGCTGATTCAGACCGATCCGTATATCAAAGCCACCGTCGCAGCAATTACCGAGAATATCCCTGCGAAGGGAGATAAGGAATTTCATGCAACAGTGCAGAGCATGAAGGACCTTGCGCTTCAAATCATTCAACACAGTCCGAATATTCCAAGCGATGCGGCTTTTGCGATCCGTAACATCGAAAGCAATTCATTCCTGATCAATTTCATTTCGTCCAACATGAACCTGGACGTTGTGAAGAAACAAACATTGCTTGAGATCGATGACCTGCGTGAACGATCTACCAGGGTGCTTGAACACCTCACCAAGGAATTGCAGATGCTGGAACTGAAGAATCAGATTCAGAACAAAGTCAAGACAGACATAGACAAACAGCAACGTGAATTTTTTCTTAACCAGCAGCTAAAAACAATTCAGGAAGAACTTGGCGGACAAACACCTGAGCGGGAAGTATCTGAGTTGCGTGAACGAGCAAAGACAAAAAAATGGAGCAAGGAAGTTGCAGATACTTTCAACAAGGAATGCGATCGCATCATGCGGATGAACCAGGCTTCAGCAGAATATTCTGTGGTGATCAATTACCTTGAAGTGTTGCTTGACCTTCCCTGGAATGAATATACAAACGACAACTTCGATCTTAAATTCGCCCAAAAGGTTTTGGAAAAAGACCATTGGGGACTTGAAAAAGTAAAAGCCCGCATCCTTGAATACCTTGCTGTATTGAAGTTGAAGCGTGATATGAAATCTCCGATCATGTGCTTATACGGACCACCCGGAGTCGGAAAAACTTCGCTTGGAAAATCCATTGCACGTGCGCTCGGAAGAAAATATGTGCGCATGTCGCTCGGCGGCCTCCGCGATGAGGCTGAAATTCGTGGTCACCGCAAAACATACATCGGTGCAATGCCCGGACGGATTATTCAGAATCTCAAAAAGGCAAAGAGCGCCAACCCGGTATTTGTGCTGGATGAAATAGACAAACTTGGGAATGATTTTCATGGAGATCCTTCAAGTGCATTGCTGGAAGTACTCGATCCGGAACAAAACAATACGTTCTATGACAACTATGTTGAGATTGATTTCGATCTCAGCAATGTGTTGTTCATTGCTACGGCAAATTCTTTGAGTTCGATTCAGCCTGCATTGCTTGACCGCCTTGAAATTATCGAGATCAACGGTTACACAGTGGAGGAGAAGATCCAGATTGCAATTCGCCATTTGGTTCCAAAACAATTGGAAGCTCATGGATTGAAAAAAGAACAGGTAAAACTTTCGCCGAAGATGATCGAATTGCTCATCGAACAATATACACGTGAGAGTGGCGTGCGCGGTCTCGAAAAAAAGATTGCATCTCTGATTCGCGGCATTGCGAAAAGTGT
>CAYHHK010000092.1:0-16257 GCA_964356415.1 uncultured Flavobacteriales bacterium | reverse complement strand
TTTTTAGAGAAGAAGGAAAACATAACGGAGCGTATTTTACCCGAGATTTGCGATGTGAAGGTTTTGCCAATGGGATGTATATTGTAAATTTGAGAACGGAAAAAGAAGTATTGAGTAAAAAATTTATAAAGCAATGATACTGGTAAAATACCTCTTGCCGATACTTGCCCTCCCCATTGGGGAGCGTGCTACACCGTTTGTAAACGCACACAGTTTCAGGGGAGGGGCCCCCTTCGCCGTTATTAAACTCATACAAGTTCAAGGGAGGGGCACTACGCTTTTATAACAGCATTCATGTCCCTCGGATTGGCTATCGTTATAGCTAATTATGCAAGTAGGCTTTGGCTGCGCAGACTTTTACAATTGCATCGGCCAATTACTTTATGAAGGTTTTGAAGTTAAATCCAACTAAAGCCCTCGTAGTGGCTTATGATTGATGTTTTTTTGTTTCTTTACGAATGCATTAACTATATATGAAAGCAGCCAGGATCTTATTATTTGTTTCTCTTTTTTTATTGATGAAAATTTCCTTTGCACAGGAATTTTTGTTTCCGCTGAACAGGGATGTTTACAACAGAGTGGAGCCGTACATTCAAAATGATTCGCTTCATTTCTTTTCTTCGTTAAAGCCATTTGAATATGAATACCTGAAAAAATTTGCACCCGTTGACTCTGTATTTGCTCCAATTGGAAAGGAGAAAAAATTCTACAAAACGCTTATTGGCAGGAAAATATTTCGTGAACATTTGCTGGTCGTAAATGCTGATGATATACACCTCTCTGTAGATCCGATACTGAATACGCAAATTGGCAGGGACCTGCAGGATGATAATTCCGTTTATGTGAATACCCGTGGTATTCTTATTCAGGCTGACGTAAAACACAAATTCTATTTTTATTCAGGAGTTCATGAGAATCAAGCCCAATACGTTTCTTATGTTAGTGAGTTTGTAAATAAAGAGCAGGTTGTTCCCGGGCAGGGCAGGGTAAAAACAAATGAAGCCGGCACTTTTGACTTCAACAATGCCACCGGCGGGATAGGATACACTGCAGGAAAGCATTTTGATTTTCTGCTTGCCCACGATAAAAATTTTATAGGAGATGGTTACCGTTCTCTTTTATTAAGCGATAATTCATTTCAATATCCTTTTCTCCGGCTTAGCATGAAATTCTGGCGGTTTAAATATTCGGTGATCTATGCGATGATGCAAAACCTAAAAGAAGACTATTACTATGACACCGGTTTCAAAAAGAAATTCCTTCGCGTAAACTACCTTGATCTGGCCATTGGAAAAAAAGACTGGCTGACGTTTGGATTATTCGAGGCCGTCGTCTGGCGGCATGATTCATACCGTGACTTTGATTTTAATTATGTCAATCCGATAATATTTCTTCGGCCTGTAGAGAATTCTGTCGGCTCACCCGATAATGAACTTCTTGGTGCCAACCTCAAGTTTAGAATAAACCCGCGGAATATTATTTATGGACAGATAATGCTGGATGAGTTTCTGCTCGATGAGGTTCGTGACGGAAGAGGATGGTGGGCAAACAAGCAGGCATTGCAGATCGGGGCGAAGTCATTTTCAATGTTTAAGATCAAAGGCCTGAATTTTCAGACTGAGTTTAATTATGTGCGCCCGTATACATACCAGCACCGAACAACAGGTCAGAATTATGGACAGTTTAACCAGCCGCTTGCACATCCGCTGGGTGCCAATTTTTATGAATCAGTTTCTTTCCTCAGTTACCGCTGGAGGAATTTCATGGTAGAAGGGAAATTCAACTATGTAAAGGCGGGGAAGGACAGGGCACAGAAGAATGATGGCAGTTACGTCTTTAATAATTATGACACGCGGGCATCAGAGTATGGGAATTATGTAGGAAGTGGATTGGAGACTAAAATTATATACAAGGAGTTTCGTATGGAGTACCTCATCAATCCAAAAACGAATATGAATATTGAAGTAGGTATCTCTGACCGTACCTATACCAATGACATAGAAAAAAAATATTCTCGTCTGGTCTTTTTCGGTTTAAGGATGGCGCTTGAAAATTATTATTTCGACTTTTAATCTCAGGTCTTGGTTTTCCTTAAAAACGAAACTGAATATATAATCCAAAGGCCAAGGGCAGGAGCAAGTATATAGAACATCCTGTCGTATGCGCTGAGCAGGGAGGATAGCAGTAAATACATGCAGGACAGGTAAAGAATGAATGAGATCCCAAAAGGCAGTTGTTGTTTATTATTCCATGTCAGGATTGATGAAAAAACCAGCAGGATAAGAACAGGAATATTGGCCAGCATATTCACGATTTTAGCAGGGCTTACCGGAACATAGCTCACAGGGTAATTAAAAAACATACGGCTCCAGTTGGCAAGCCAGTTTTGGAAATATTTCAAGGGGTATTCTTTGATATTCCGCAAGGCAAATTCTTTAAACGCATCATCCCGCAGAACACCGGTGTACTTGTATATTTCAGTAAAATCCTTTTCATGGCTGGCCCGGAATATTTTTTGTGAATTATGATCCATCAACGTGGAGGTGAGTGAATCATTGTGCCATTCTCCATATTCGCCCGACACGGTATTACTCATCCAGTATGCGCTCATACCCCCGGCATTACTCCAGTAAAAAATTTTTCCTGTTAGTGAATAGGTATAGAGTAAATATGGCAGACAAAAAGCAAGAGAAAAGATGAATAGTGTAGCGGATCTCTTGTAAGCAATATTTTTTGTCAAAAAGAAGAGCAGGAAAAACATTGGCACTGCAAGTAGATAAACCATTCCAAAAATAACTTTAGTTATTGCAAGAAAGGAAAGAAGGATTGCAAAAGTGACTGTTTGCTTTGATCTCCCGTTCTTACTTTCAGGTGTAAAATACCGGACAGCAAGTAGTGTGATGGAGGCGATTAAAAATACAGTCAGCGTTTCTGAAAGAATAAAGGGCAGGCTTTTGTAAGGCATATAATAGCATGCGAACAGCAATGTAAAAAAGAATGATCGTTTGATATCCAGAAATAGGGACAATGTTTTATTAAAGAGTAGAAGCACAGCATAGTACATCAGCGCATTGAAAAGCCTGATTACAACGAGCGGTAATTTGAGTGCGACAAAAGGAAGAAGATACAGTGGAAAGCCGGGGCCGTTCCATAAATTGATATCAGGCGGAGGCGGCGAGTAGAATCCATTCAATAAGTTATTAGCAAATGCAAGGTAACGGCCTTCATCGCCCTTGAGTGAATCAGGATTTTGGAAAATGACAATCAGAGCATAAACCAAAAGAAATGGAAGTAATGACAGATAGGGTTGTTCAAAATATTTCTTACGCATTGCTTGTCATTATGGGATTGACCAAAATACAAAAAGGAAAATAAGAGTGGAGGAGCATGAAAAAACCCTGTCATGATTGCTCATGTCAGGGTTTTTTTTTCTTAATCCTTACTGAATAGCTTATCTCACTTTTGAAGCCAATTCAGCCCCGGCTTTAAATTTCGCCACTTTCTTTGCAGCAATTTTAATTGGCTTTCCTGTCTGAGGATTGCGACCGTTACGAGCTGCGCGTTTTGCAACAGAAAAAGTACCAAAACCTACCAATGCAACACGATCACCTTTTTTCAAAGACTTTGTTGTTGCATTCATGAATGCATCTAATGCACGGTTGGCATCAGCCTTAGTGATTTTTGCCTCTGATGCGATTGCATCAATCAAATCTGCTTTGTTCATTTTAGATAGTTTTAATGATTAGAATTTATTTATGTTTCAAAAGTAGGTACTGAATTGAGAGAAATGCAGCGTAAATAATCATTTGTTGATAAATACCTTCGTTTGTTGAAAACTTAATTGCCAAATCAAGCCACAGAAGAAGGTTTGAGCGGAGTCAAAAAAAAATCGCCCTGAGAAGCAGAGCGATTAATAATTGTTAAACTTTTGATTTAGTTTTTCTGATAATTCGGAAGCTTGCCTTCCTTGATCAGCAACTGTGTTTTTTCCTTGTGCGCTTTATAGTCGCCGAAGCAAAGAGCGCTCAGCATATCATCACGCGTCATTTTTGAATCACCTAATTTTTTCTTGATCTCATCACTACAGCGATCAACATATTTTTCAAAACGTTCAGGAGCCCAAACATATTCTTTCTTTTGCCAGTCTGGCTTGGTGCGATCAATGTTGAATTCCAAGGGCAGGTCACCGGAAACAATTGCTTTTACATCAAGTCCCTCGAAGATTTTTGGAAGCTGACGATTATCAAAGAGCAACGGACGACTAATGTCGATGACATGCTTCTTACGTTTCGGGTCAATCATCTTCAATCCGTTAACCTTCAGTCCTTTTTTCTTCAGGTGGGCAAACTTTTTTTCAAAGCGGTCGAGCGTGTCGTAAAGTAACATGATATTTAGTTTTACTATGATTTAATTGGCTGATTTCTAAGGATGTTATCTTTTATAATCGTCGTGATGACTGCAAAGAAATACTAAACCGAAACAAGGCAAATATAGCCAATATTCCGGCAAAGTCAACATTTTTCCTAAAATAGATCAAACCCTTGCCGTTAAAGGCATGCAGCGCAGAAGGTTAGCAGAAGGCCGGAGCAGACACGCTTACAAAAGTGTTTTAAAGTGTATAAAATGCTGTATTAAATCCTGCCGGCTGCCATCAACAGATCGAGGTCTTTATAAGGAAGGGTGGTTGCTTCGCTCACATAGCGGTTAGTAACCGATCCTCTGTAGAGGTAAACTCCTTTTCTTACGGCTTTATTTTTCCAAAGCATCTCATCAATTCCACCTTCTTCGCCGATGCTGATGAGGATGGGAGTGAAGATGTTACTGAGCGCTGTACTTGCAGTCCTGCTAACTCTGGAAGCAATATTGGGAACACAATAATGTACAACTCCATACTTTCTGAAAACCGGCTGAGAGTGGTTTGTTATTTCACTTGTTTCAAAGCAGCCCCCCTGATCAATACTAACATCAACGATGACTGATCCAACACGCATTTCGCTTACCATTTCTTCAGTCACAACAATCGGTGCTCTTCCTTCATTGCTGCGAAGGGCTCCGATAGCAACATCGGCGTTCCTGAGTTCCTTCAATAAAGCATTTGGGGTAATGACTGATGTAAAAATTCGCCTGCCTAGCCGGTTCTGCAATCTCCGCATGCGTTGAATAGAGTTGTCAAATACTTTTACGCTTGCTCCCAATCCCAGCGCAGCTCTGGCGGCATACTCGCCGACCGTTCCTGCGCCGATTATTACAACTTCTGTTGGTGCAATTCCGGCTATTCCGCCTAACAATTCTCCCTTTCCATTGAATGTATTACTCAGGTATTCTGCTGCTATGAGGATAGAAGAGCTTCCCACTATTTCGCTCATCGCCTGGATGATCGGATAGATTCCTGATTCATCATGAAGGTATTCATAACCAATTGCGGTAATTTTTTTTGCGCTCAGTTTCCGAACATATGCTTCGTCCTGTATGCTCATCTGAAGAATGGATATTAATTGCTGCCTGTGTTGCATCATATCCACTTCTTCAGCAGAAGGGGGGGCTACCTTGAGTACAATATCAGCTTTGTAAACCTCTTCCGGAGTATAAGCAATGCGTGCGCCAGCCTCACTGAAGTCAGAATCCTGAATGTTGGATGCCTTGCCTGCGTTGGTTTCTATTACAATTTCATGGCCATTTGCGACGAGCAAAGCAACGGCTTCCGGGATGAGTGGTATCCTGTTCTCCTGGAAAGACAACTCCATCGGAATACCTATATAAAGTTTCTTCTCCTTCTTTTTTACCTCTACCATTTGTTCTCTGGTGATGTATGAAGGATTGATCAAACTGGAAAAGCCCCCCTGTTTATGTTCAGCCATTATCAGTAGTTATTATTCTGGTTTCATTTTTTACCGTGATATGAATGTTCACAGAATCTTCAGGCAATAAATGTAAAATTTTTTCAGACCATTCCACAAAACAATAGTGGCCGCTGCTAAAATATTCACTTATCCCCATATCTATTGCTTCCTGCTCTTTTTCAATCCTGTAGAAGTCAAAATGAAATACAGGTTTTCCGGCCGCATCTTCGTACTGATTTACAAGGGCAAATGTCGGACTGCTGACATTTTCGCTTACACCCAGTGATTTACAAAGGGCTTTAATTAAGGTGGTTTTGCCCGACCCCATTTCACCAAAAAATGCAAACACCCGTTTACCGGGGAATGCCATGAGGAGGTCAGCGGCTGCCTTTTCCAATCCATCTACCGAATGTACCTGCCGGGTGTGCATGATTTCCGCACGAAAATAAACATTGACAGGCTTGCTTTAGAGTGGATGAGAATTAGTTATTAAAAATCCCCATCGTCCGTTTTCCTCTGTCGAAAAGTTGTGTTTGATAAATTAGTTCTACGGTATCATAATGCTATTTTTGTCCGACTCTCAATTATCCTTTGAAAAGAATACCGCCACTTCTTATTATTCTCATCAGTTCGTTTTTATTTACGGCGTGTAATTCCCTGAAAAAAATTCCAGAGGAAAGCTATTTCTTAAAAAAGGTCAGGATTGAAACAGACAGCGTTCGTTTCAAGCGTTCAGAGTTGGTTTCTCTTTTAAGGCAGAAAACCAATCGTAAAATACTTGGTGTTATGAGGCTTCATCTTGGATTCTACAATTTCGGAAATACAGGTGATACCACGGTAGAGGGCCATAGGGGCCTCGGAAAATTCTGGAAGCGTGTGAAGAGAGGAATGAGAAAGATCGGCGAAGAGCCTGTGTTGCTGGATAGTGTACTCACTGAAAAGGGTCGTGTGCAACTGGAAATTTACCTCCAACGGAAGGGCTATTTTGATGGTTATGTAACAGATTCAATTTTCCGAAAAAAGAAAAAAGCAACCATTCTTTACACTCTTGTCCCTCACGTACCCTATAATGTTCGAAACATATCATACGCATCTTCAGATGGGGAAATTGATGAACGGTTGAAAGCAGAACAGAAAGTATCATTGATTCAGTCAGCTATAATGTATGATGCTGATGTGCTCGACAAAGAGCGGGATCGGGTTACTTCCCAATTGCGTGATGCTGGCTATTATTTCTTTAACCGGAATTACATTACATATGAACTTGACAGTTCTCTTGGGTCGCATCAGGTGGATGTTATGATGTATATCAACAGTCCTTATGAAAATGCTGATCCGCTTATTGCTGCAGAACATCCACGTGAAAACCACCACCGGTACCGGCTCAATAATATTTATGTGCTGACGAATTATAATTCTCTTTCGCGGGAAAATAATCAACTGCTGGATACTGTCATCCTTAAAAATTTAATATTTATCTCAGACCCCAAAAAAGAATATCTGAAAAAGGAAACTTTGAGCAGGTTTGTTTTTTTGAAGAAAGGCGAGCTTTTTTATCAAAGAGAAGTTGACAACACCTATCAACGCCTGGCCGATCTGAACATGTTCAAATTTATCAATTTCCGGTTTATTGAAGTCCCGCGCGATAGCTTTCAGCTAGAATACATGCTTGACGTGCACATTCAGTTAACCCCTCATGAGAAACAGGAATATAAAATAGCCGGTGAGCTTACCCATAATGGTGGCAATCTTGGGGTGGCAGGGAGCCTTACCTATCAGAATAAAAACCTTTTCAAGGGTGCTGAATCGCTAGAGATGAAACTGTCTGGAGGGCTTGAATCGCTGAGGAATTTTGCAGATTCAAATGTTACAAAGAAACTCTTCTTTTTTAACACATTTGACTTCGGACCGGAAATCAGTTTGGGGTTTAAGAGATTTTTATTACCCGGTTTTATTGAACGTTCTACATCGCGTTTCTTCAATCCAAGAACTTATCTGACTATTGGAATCAATTACCAGGAGCGCCCTGATTTCAAACGTATTCTTTCCAAGTTTTCATTTGGTTACAAGTGGAGGCCATCCATAAGGCAGCACTTGCAATTCTATCCTTTTGAAGTGAATGCAGTGAATGTGAAAAACTCGCCTAAGTTTGAAAAGCGGATTCTTGAGACCGGAGATCCTAGTTTAATTTACAGCTATAAAAATCACCTTATTACTTCCGGAAGATTCAGCTGGGAGTATACAAACCAATCTTCTGCGGCAAGAGAAAGCCACTATTTTATCCGCATCAATATTGAAGCTGCGGGAAACACCATGAATTGGTACAGCGTGCTTTCAAATGCTGATAAAGATACTTCTGAAGAGAGATATACTGTTTTAGGAAATGTATTTTCTCAGTACATCAAACCGGATATAGATCTGAGTTATCATGTATATGTGAATCCAAGCAATAAAATTATTTTTAGGATGGCCGGAGGCGCTGGATTTACTTATGGGAATTCCAAAAACCTTTCGCTTCCTTTCGACAAAGCTTTTTTTATCGGCGGCGCAAATGACATCCGTGCATGGCAGGCACGTTCGCTCGGTCCCGGTTCTTACAGTGTCCCGGGGGATATTGAAAACGGAGGTGACATAAAAATATTAGGAAATATTGAATACAGGTCTGCTATTTTTAAGAAGTTAGAGATCGCTGCCTTTGCCGATGCAGGAAATGTATGGTTGATGAACGATAAAGCAACCAAACTGGACGGAGCGCTTTTTAGTTCCGGAAAATTTATCAATGAAATTGCCTTCGGTGCCGGCCTCGGCATCAGGTTAAATTTTGACTTTTTTATTATCCGATCTGATTTTGGACTGAAACTTTATAACCCCGGTCTCACCCAAACAAACAGATGGGTATATGCCCATCAAAAGTTTGTGATTGGTCAGATCGTTCCGAATCTGGCAATTGGATATCCATTTTAATGTAAAGAATTCCTCGTCTCGCCTTAGGCGAGGCGGGGTTGAATTAAAATTTCAGCCACGAATTACACGAATTTACACGAAACAATTTTCCAATGCATAAAATAATTGGTGATAATTCGTGGAATTAGTGGCAAGATACCTCGCAGCTCTGCTGCGGGGTAATTTCATTAAAAGAATTCCTCGCCTGAGCCTGGCAAAATCATTCATTATAAAAAAAATATCCGTCCCGGAGTATGCTTCAGGACGGATATAGAATTCGATGTCTTATTTTTTGTCTTCTGTTCCAGGTGCAATTGGCTTAACCGGAACATTTTTCGATTTTACAGGCTGAACCCTTTTTTTTCCGTGGGTACCATTTCTATACATTACCGGCTTACCTCTTCTTACCGATGCCGGAGCTATTTTTGGAGTGGGCTTTGAGGCCGGGATTACAGCAGGATGACCGGCCGGCATTGGAGTAGTTACAGCAGCTCCTGCCGCCTGAACACTCTTTGGGGTTTCATTCTTTGCTGGAACGGCTGCCGGATTTTGGGCCGCAGAGTGAGTGTTAGCAAAAGCAAATAAAACTGCTGCAAATAGCATCTTTTTCATTGTTAAATTTTTTAGTTGGTAAATATTCGGTTGCAAGGTGCTTCTTCGGTCATGATTGCAGGATGAGGTCAGGCAGAACAGGAAATGAAGTGCAAAGGAGATGCAAAATCACAGTAATTGAAATAACACATTTCGCATTTCGGTTTTCTCTCTTAGTTTTGCCGTTCGAATCAAATTATTGAATTATGTCCTTTCAGAAGATAAATGAATTACTCGGTGCCAATGCCGATGGCTTGTTGAAACATGAATGCAAAACTGTGAACAGAGACATGCTCCACCTTCCGGGAGCCGATTTTGTTGACAGGATTTTTTCCATCAGCAACAGGAGTAAGAATGTGCAGGATAACTTAAAGAGAATCTACAACCATGGTAGGCTATCAGGGAGCGGATATGTTTCCATCCTTCCGGTAGATCAGGGTATTGAGCATTCTGCCGGGGCATCTTTTGCTCCCAATCCCATATATTTTGACCCGGAAAACATTGTGAAACTTGCTATAGAAGGAGGATGCAATGCCGTTGCTTCAACTTATGGCGTTTTAGGTTCTGTTTCAAAAAAGTATGCCGATAAAATTCCTTTTATCGTTAAGATAAACCATAATGAATTTCTTACCTATCCGAATAAGTTCGACCAGATCATGTTCGGAACAGTAAAAAGTGCTTACAATATGGGAGCCGCTGCTGTAGGTGCAACCATCTATTTTGGTTCAGATGAATCCTCCAGACAAATTCAAGAGGTGGCGAAAGCATTTGAAGAGGCGCATGAACTTGGCATGGCAACAATATTGTGGTGTTATCTGCGTAACAGCGGTTTTAAAAAAGATGGAAAAGATTACCATACTGCTGCTGATCTCACAGGGCAGGCGAATCATTTGGGTGTAACAATTCAGGCTGATATCATCAAACAAAAACTTCCAACAAACAATGGAGGATATACTGCTCTCAATTTCGGCAAGACACATGCAAAGGTTTACTCTGAATTGTCTTCCGATCATCCGATTGATCTCTGTCGCTACCAGGTCGCCAATTGCTATATGGGAAGAATGGGACTCATAAACTCCGGAGGAGAATCAAAAGGAGCAAGTGACCTGAGTGATGCGGTAACAACTGCAGTGATAAATAAGCGTGCCGGTGGTCAGGGATTGATCAGTGGACGTAAAGCATTTCAAAAACCAATGAAAGATGGAATCGAATTGTTGAATACGATTCAGGAAGTTTACCTGAGCAAGGAAATTACTATCGCATAAGTTCAAACGTTAATTGTGTTGATTAGTCTAATTGTTGATTTCTGTACTTAACTGGTTTGATAATCACTTAATCACTTCATCACTTATATCAACCAATCAACTAATTACCTACCCATGAGTTGGTTCCAAAGAATAAAAGGCGGTATTACCACATCCACTAAGGAGAAAAAGGAAACTCCTGAAGGACTCTGGCACAAATGCCCTTCATGCAAGAATATTGTTCTGGCAAAGGATCATGCTGTGAACTGTTTTGTTTGTGAGAAATGCAATTACCATGACCGTATCGGTTCAGAAGATTACTATTCTATTATTTTCGATGAGGGTAAATACCTCGAACTTTTCCCCAATCTTATTTCTGGAGATCCTCTCAATTTCGTTGACACAAAAAAATATGCAGAACGAATTGTAGAGTCAAGAAAAAAAAGCGGATTGAATGATGCCATTCGTTCAGCGCATGGAGAAGTACTTGGAGAGGACCTGGTGATCTGCTGCATGGATTTTACTTACATCGGCGGTTCCATGGGTTCTGTTGTAGGGGAGAAGATCGCCAAGTCTATAGACTATTGCATTGAGAAAAAAGTTCCGTTTATGATCATCTCCAAATCAGGAGGAGCAAGAATGATGGAAGCTGCATTTTCACTGATGCAAATGGCCAAGACTTCCGCGAAATTAACCCTGCTTGCAGACGCTAAACTTCCTTTTATTTCATTGCTTACCGATCCTACAACAGGTGGAGTTACAGCATCATATGCAATGCTCGGTGACCTTAATATAGGTGAACCCGGCGCCCTCATCGGCTTTGCCGGTCCACGGGTAGTAAAGGAAACAATCGGTAAAGATTTACCCAAAGGTTTTCAGACAGCTGAGTTTGTCCTCGAACATGGATTCCTGGATTTCATCGTTAACAGACGCGAGTTGAAAGTTAAACTGGCGCAGGTTCTTGGTTTCTTCAGGAATTGATTCAGCGTTCGCTGAATACTATGTTGTGTTTTTCCAGCTCAGATAGCACAGGCTCATAAATCTCTTTTGTTACAGGCACCAAAACTCCGCGTGATTTAATAGCTCCGTTCAAAATAAGTTTTGAAGTAATTGCCAGTGGCAAGCCTACCGTTTTTGCCATTGCAGTAAAAACGGAATCTTCTCCTGTGACTACCAATTCTGACCTGACAGTACTGACTTCCGAACTTCTGTTTTTGATCTCAAATTCATGTTGCATTACAATCATGTCTTTGTCATCAGCTTTCAGCATCCATTTTCTTTCAAGAAGTTGCTGAAGGACCATGGCAGGTGTTGCACGTTCGAGATCGATCTGTTTGTTTTCTAAAATTCCTGTCCATTCAACCAGCTTAATTTCTTCGCTGTTTTCATTCACATTCATGAATGCTGCAAGGCGACTTTTTAATGAACCGTTTTTTTGATCAGCGGGAAGGAAAGCTTCAACCAGCTGGGCATACGTGAGACTGGCTGAATTATCAACCGTATATGAGTCATCGGTCAGTCCCAGTTGAACGAAAACATTCCATGCTTTGCAATACCCAGATTGCCGCAGTGTTCCCCGCAACATGGTCGGAATTTTTTCAAGATGATAAAGAGGACGATAAGAAAGTGAATCACGGTTGGCATAACCATCGAAGGTTCCGCAACCTTCAACCACAACACGCTCAGATTCCGCAAACAAACGGTTGTAAGGGAGGTACCTGTACTTTCCATTTTCAATGAACTTCGCTGTTCCCTGTCCGGCAAGAATTACGTTTCTTGGATTCCATGAAAATTTATACCCCCAGGGATTGTCGTTGCTTTCCGGTGCAACCAGGCCTCCACAGTAAGATTTGAAGGAACTGATCTCACCACCTTCAGCTTTTACTTTGTCTATGATCTTCATTGCACTCATGTGATCAATGCCCGGATCAAGCCCGCATTCATTGAGCAGTGCAACACCGTCTTTCATTGCTTGAACATGAAGCTGTTGCATTTCTTTGGAAACATAAGACGCTGTTGACAAATGTTTTTTCAGTTCAACGCATTCCTGCGCAACCTGCATGTGCATATTGGCCGGCAGCATGGAAATTACCAGGTCTGCACCTGCAATCTCTTCCTTGCACTGTTCTTCATTGTTGATGTCAAATGCAATTGCCCTCGACCTTGCATGGTTTGCCGTCTTGCTTTGTGCCAGCGAAAGGGAAACATCGGCAACAGTGAGTTTCCAGTCCTGTTGCTGCGCTTCATCAAGAAAATATTTGATCAGAAAAGAGGATGAACGGCCGGCGCCAATGAGGAGAATGTTACGCATCGATAAAATTTTGAGTGGCGAAGGTAAAAAATCAGACGGATAAGATTTTTTCCAGCTCGGCATTTGTTTTCTCTTTTATCAATTGATGTCCTGCGTCAAGGATGTGAAGGGATTTCTTATTTCTCAGACCCCGGACAAATCTTTCTCCTATAAACTGCGGTATCACTTTATCATACTTGCCGAAATAAAGGTGGAAGTTCAGGTTCCTTTCATTAATTATTTTGCAAATCTTTCCTGTATCAGGATCCAGGTGCCGCAAGCACATCCAGGTCTGGTAAACCATTTCCCGTTTTGCTGCTGTGTCAAGAGAATTCCTGACAAAATTTGCGGTGTGTGAAGGAACCAGCCTGATACTTTCAAAGGCATTCACAATTCGCATATAGCGGGATGGATGCAGCATAAGTCTTTTATATACCCATTTTCCAAGATCGGTGCGTGTCACAAACCGGTACCAGAAGGAGATCTTTATTCCATCAGGGGCAAAAAGAAAAACATCTTTCATTTCATCAGGAAACAGCTCTATCAGTTTTAGGGCGACTTTACCGCCTATACTATACCCCAACAAAGAGAAATAGGAGTGATGGATGTGCCAAAGAAAATTTTTGAAATATTTCTGAAGTTGAAGCGTATCAATGCCATGAATTGTAGTTTCTGTATCCAGAGAGCTTTTCCCGTGATAGGGCAGATTGAAGGAATAGATCGTGTAATTTTTTCCAAGGGAAGGCTCAAGAATCCGGAACATTTCCATTGAGTTGCTGAACCCATGAAAAGCAAACATGGCTTTTTCACCGTTTCCGATGATTTCATATTCCAGGTTGATTCCTTCGTATTGAAAAGACAAACTCATGGAGTCAAACCTACATGATTTTTTAGAATTCCGCAGCTATTTGCCGGTAATAATCAACTGATTGCTTTTACAAATCAGCGTTCTATTTCTTTATATTCGCAACCCAAAACGCTTTCCCTCCATGCCAAGAGATCACTCCATAAAACACGTCCTCATCATCGGTTCGGGTCCAATCATCATCGGACAAGCCTGTGAATTTGATTATTCCGGTTCTCAGGCTTCGCGCTCGCTGAAAGAGGAGGGGATTGAAGTTTCGCTCATCAATTCAAATCCGGCAACGATCATGACGGACAAGGTAACAGCCGACAATGTTTACCTGAAGCCGCTGACGAAAAAATCCATTGCTGAAATTCTTGAAGCACATTCGAAAAGGAAGGATGGAAAAAAGATTGATGCCGTGTTGCCAACAATGGGTGGACAAACAGCATTAAACCTGGCGATTGAATGTGATAAATCCGGATTGTGGGCAAAGCATGGTGTGAAGATGATCGGTGTGGACGTAGATGCAATCAATACGACAGAGGACCGTGAGAAATTCCGCCTCCGCATGCTGAGTATCGGCGCCGGAGTTTGTAAAGGAAGAACAGCAAGGTCATTCCTCGAAGGGAAGGAAATTGCACAGGAAATTGGGTTTCCACTGGTGATCCGTCCGTCATTTACGCTTGGTGGTTCAGGTGGAGGATTTGTTTACAAGAAGGAAGATTTTGATGAATTCCTCAATAGGGGACTGCATGCTTCGCCGATTCATGAAGTGCTGGTAGAGCAAAGTGTTTTCGGATGGAAAGAATATGAACTTGAATTGCTGCGCGATGCAAACCAGAATGTCATCATCATTTGTTCCATCGAAAATTTCGACCCGATGGGAATTCATACAGGTGATTCTATTACGGTTGCACCTGCAATGACCCTGAGCGATACAACTTATCAGCGCATGCGCGACCTTGCCATCAAATGCATGAACGCTATTGGGCAGTTTGCAGGAGGTTGCAATATACAGTTCGCCGTGAACCCTGAAAACGAAAGTGAGATGATCGTGATCGAGATCAATCCGCGTGTGTCGCGTTCATCTGCGCTTGCAAGTAAGGCAACCGGTTATCCAATTGCGAAGATTGCTGCCAAGCTTGCCATCGGATATCACCTGGATGAATTGAAAAACCAGATTACAAAATCCACTTCAGCATTTTTTGAACCTACCATAGATTATGTAATCGTAAAAGTTCCTAGATGGAATTTCGATAAGTTCAAAGGCACGGATCGCCACCTCGGACTGCAGATGAAATCAGTGGGTGAAGCAATGGGCATCGGAAGAAATTTCCAGGAAGCATTGCAGAAAGCATGTCAGAGTCTGGAGATCAGAAGAAATGGACTGGGCGCTGACGGAAGAGAGATCCGTGAGCAGGATGAAATACTTGATTCTCTGGAAAGACCAAGATGGAATCGGTTGTTTCATATTTACGATGCTTTTAAACTCGGAATTAAATTTTCCACCATTCAGAAGCTGACAAAAATAGATACATGGTTCCTCAGGCAAATTGAAGAACTGATTGAGCTGGAAAAAGAAATTGGAAAATATACCATAGCTGAAATTCCGCGTGAGCTGCTGATGGAAGCGAAGAAGAAAGGTTATGCCGACCGGCAGATCGCACATTTGCTGCGTTGCTGGGAGAGTGAAGTATTTAAAAAACGGCATGAGCTCGGCATTAAGCGTGTTTACAAACTGGTTGATACCTGCGCTGCAGAATTCGAAGCCAAGACACCATACTACTATTCCACTTTTGATGAGGAGAATGAATCCATTCCTTCAGACAAAAAGAAAGTGATCATCCTCGGCAGCGGTCCGAACCGGATCGGGCAGGGCATTGAGTTTGACTATAGCTGCGTACATGGTGTGCTTGCTGCTAAAGAGTGCGGTTATGAAACAATCATGATCAACTGCAATCCTGAAACGGTATCCACTGATTTCGACATTGCGGATAAACTTTATTTCGAACCTGTTTTCTGGGAGCACATCTATGAAATAATTGAGCACGAGAAGCCTGAAGGAGTTATTGTGCAGTTGGGCGGACAAACGGCACTGAAACTTGCGGAGAAATTAAATAAGTACGGAATTAAAATTATCGGTACCAGTTTCGAATCGCTTGATCTTGCTGAAGATCGTGGCAGGTTTTCCAATTTGCTTCGTGAACTCGGTATTCCTTATCCTAAGTTTGGTGTAATTGAAAATGCTGACCAGAGTGTTTCTCTTTCGCGTGAGCTGGGATTTCCTTTGCTGGTGCGTCCTTCCTATGTATTGGGCGGGCAAAGCATGAAGATTGTAATCAATGAAGAAGAGCTGGAGCAGCATGTGGTTCAAATTCTCCAGGACATTCCCGGCAACCAGATTTTGCTTGATCATTTTTTAGAGCGCGCCATTGAAGCGGAGGCAGATGCCATTTGTGACGGAGAAGATTCTTACATCATCGGTATCATGGAACACATTGA
>CAYHHK010000091.1:0-16314 GCA_964356415.1 uncultured Flavobacteriales bacterium | reverse complement strand
ATTGGGTTGATGAAATTGCACTAAGGTTAAAAGCCAATCATCAGGCGATATTGAAGTAGTTTACAAGTTACGTTTTAGGAGCAGTCGATCGTGAACTCCTTGCTACCGGACACATTTCATTTATTGTCTGACTCTGAATTCCATCATTCATTGTTAGAAAATGAGCATGGGTTGTTCGAGACTGACTACTTCCACTACTGACTCTTCTTTTAAATGTGTGACTTCAGCCAACGCACTCACCCGGTATTCAGTTCTTGATGAATGTTCAAAACACTGAAATCGTTTTCGCATCAATCCACCTTTTACAAAGACTTTTTTTGATGAATTAAGTCGAAACATGGAGCCGTGGGGAAGCTCTTCCAAAAAGGTGACTTTTTCGTTTTCATTCCGGTCGTGGCTCTTTAATACCCGCAAGAGGTTCTCATCGGTACAAGAGGACGCTGCAGGATCTTTCACATATTGCCTTAGTGCGGCTTCAATATCAGCAGGAAAAATATTTTTTGAAATAATAAAATTCAGCAATGCTGCATATTCATTTTTCCATTCCCTGCCATGGGGAGATACGAAACGTGAATATTTCTTTTCGCAAAGGAGATGTGCAACTTCATGAATGAAAGTAATCAGGAATGAATATTGGTTCAGGTTGTGATTGACCGTGATGATATGCGCGTCAGTTCCCCTTGCAGGCCTGTAATCTCCGTATTTTGAAGCACGGCTTTTAGTAATGCGCAAATGAATATTCAGCTTCACGATCCACGTCGCACAAATCGGGACTGCAGGAGCAGGCATGTATTTGGCGAGGACGTCTGAGATCGTTGAGTTGGACACTGGCTGATTTGAGGATTACAAATTTGAAGATTTGAAGATTAGATTCCCTACGAGATATAAAAATCTTCTTCACAATTGAACCTTGATGAAACGGTGAGGTTGATTCCGTCTGATGGCAGGATGAGGGGATGGTTTTACTTAGTTCTATTAAATGTTTTTCAGACTCATGGCATGAGAAATCAATTACATTTGACATCAGGAAAGTATTCATTCAAGTTCATTTTTTTAACAAAAAAAATCCCCCGGCTATTCCGAGGGACTTACATTTTACTCCCGATTGCCCCGCCTGAATGACGCTCCCGATAGCTATCGGGACGGGCAGGTATCGGGATTACATATTACATCTTACTACTCTTCTCCTGCCAGATTCGATTTTTTCGTTTCAGAATAAGGAGTTGTCTGAGGGATAAAATCATCATCATGACCCGGCTTACTGTAATCATAAGGCCAGCGGTAAACAGTCGGAATTTCTCCCGGCCAATTCCCGTGAATTCCATCAATCGGGGCAGTCCATTCAATGGTATTGCTCTTCCAGGGATTTTGAACTGATTTCTTACCGCGGTACATGCTATAAAAGAAGTTGATCACAAAAATAAACTGTGCCAATCCGCCAAAGATTGCAAATGCACTGATCAGGTAATTAATATTAATAGCTGCATCAAATCCTGAATAAGCAGTATATGCATAATATCTGCGTGGTGCACCGGCAAGACCTACAAAGTGCATCGGAAAAAACGTGCCATAAACACATAAAAAAGTTAGCCAGAAGTGAAGGTATCCCAAACGCTTATTCATCATACGGCCGAACATGCGTGGGAACCAATGATAAACTCCGGCAAACATGCCGAAGATGGCTGAACTTCCCATTACAATATGGAAGTGGGCAACTACGAAATAATTATCGTGGAGATTGATATCCAGGGCAGAGTCCCCAAGGATAATTCCAGTCAATCCTCCTGAAATAAAGAATGAAACCAGACCCATCGCGAACAGCATGGCCGGTGACAATACAATATTTGCTTTCCAAAGTGTGGCGAGGTAGTTAAACACTTTTACAGCAGACGGAATCGCAACGAGCAAGGTTGTAAACACAAACACAGATCCAAGGAATGGATTCATTCCTGTAATGAACATGTGGTGACCCCATACGATAAATGAAAGGAATGCTATTACAAGCATGGATCCGATCATGGCTTTATATCCGAAGATCGGTTTGCGCGACTGCGTTGAGATAACTTCAGAAGCAAGTCCCAATGCAGGCAGCAGCACAATGTACACCTCCGGGTGACCAAGGAACCAGAACAAATGCTGGAAAAGTATCGGGCTTCCGCCTGAATAGTGAAGAGGCGCCCCACCGATGAATATATCAGAAAGATAAAAACTCGTTCCGAAACTTCTGTCGAATAACAACAGTAATGCTGCGGCAAACAATACAGGGAAGGAAAGGATACCGAGAATTGCCGTAATCGTGAATGCCCAGATTGTAAGCGGCAGACGTGTCATGCTCATTCCTTTCGTGCGGAGATTGATAACCGTAACAACATAATTGATACCGCCCAACAATGCAGAACCAATAAACAACACCATACTCACGAGCCACAGGGTCATTCCCAATCCGGAGCCCGGTATGGCCTGCGGCAGTGCGCTGAGTGGCGGATAAATTGTCCATCCACCGGATGCAGGTCCTGCCTCAATCAGCAATGATGCGCACATCACTGCACAACTTCCAAAGAAGAACCAATAAGACAACATATTCAGAAAGCCGGATGCCATATCACGTGCGCCAACTTGAAACGGAATAAGCAGGTTACTAAAGGTTCCTGACAGGCCCCCGGTGAGTACAAAGAATACCATGATGGTACCGTGAATGGTAACAAGGCCGAGATAAAATGAAGGGTCCAGCTTTCCTCCTTTTGCCCATTTACCGAGAATGGATTCGAGAATAGGAAATTTATGATCAGGCCAGCCCAGTTGAAGGCGGAAAACCAATGACATTAACATGGCAAGCACAGCCATCAAAATGGCCGTAACCAGAAACTGCTTGCTGATCATTTTATGATCCGTGCTGAACACATACTTTGTCCAAAACGTTTCATGATGCTCATGTTCATCATGTCCGTGTGATGTGTGTTCGAGAGAATGATCTGACATTATCTGTGTTTTTTGACGTTCAACAAATTTATTTCCTTATTTCAATCAACGGGCAGCAACGATCTTACTTGCTCCCTGCTCTCCTTCTGCCATTCCCTTTGCAGTATCGGCAGGCATGGACTCAGGTGTTGGCGCCACTTCTGCAGGCTGGAAAACGAGGGATTGCTCCTTATACCATTTTTTAAAATCTTCGGGTGTATCAATGACAACCTTCATGTTCATGTTGTAATGTGCTGTTCCGCAAATCTTATTACACAGCATCACATAATCGAACTTGGGATTGTTCGTAATCTTTCTCATTTCCGCCGTTGTGATGGTGGCTACAAAATTCATCTCAGTTGTCATTCCCGGAACTGCATTCATTTGCGCGCGGAGGTGAGGGAGGTAAACGCTATGGATCACGTCTCGAGAGTGAATTTTAAAATCCATAGGTGTATTCACCGGGATGTGAAGCTCTCTTGCAATCTTATCGTCCTTTGAAGAAGGATCTTTTTCATCAACACCAAGCTGGTTTTCATCCGTGATCCAGCGGAAAAATGAATTTCCGAGTTTGTTATCGGCACCGGCATAACGGGCAGTAAAGTCAAACTGTTTTCCATATATCTCAACAACCATTGAATTCTTTGGTGCAGGAGCTGTAATGTCATTCCACAATTTCAGACCATAAACAATCAGGCCGATCAGCACGATTCCTGGAATGAACGTCCACCAGAACTCGAGTTTGTGATTGTCAGGATAGAAATATGCCTTGTTGTTTTTTTTGTGGCGGTATTTATAACCATACCAGAAAAGAAGTATCTGTGTAATGATAAATACAATTCCAATCAGGGCAAAATTCTGATTCAGGTAGGCATCTGTAAGCACACCATGTTTTGATGCCGAAACGGGCAATAAATATCTTTTAGCGTCAATGGTGAAGTAGAGCATTCCACCCAAGCCAATCACCAAAAACCAGATCAGCAGCTTTCCGTTAAAATTATTGTCCTTTTCTGTGATTTCATCCTCATGACTATCGCCACCCAACTCATTTACCATTTCGAGAATGCGAACGGCTCGCACTACAGTAATCACAGCGAGAATAATGACAATCCAGACTAAAAGTGTATGCATTTGTTGAGTTGTTCGTTAATCGTTATTTGTTACCCGGGATAAGCACCGGCCTCTATGCCCATTTTCTTTTTACCAATTACTAACTATCAAATATGATGATGTAAACTTTCCTGCATCATCGGGTGGTGCTGAGGAACAACAGCCGCCTTTGCAAGTTCGCTCAATGTTGACCAGATGAATAATCCCAAAAAGCCAATCATTGTTCCAAATTCGATAAAGCCAAGATGCCATTCAGTTCCTACTGTTCCCGGCATAACCATCAGGTACACGTCGATCCAGTGTCCAAAGAAAATAATGCAACCTCCAACCCAAAGAATAATTCGTTGACGCTTTGCATCTCTTGTCATCAGGATGAGGAATGGAGCGATAAAATTCACAAGGAAATTCCCAATCCACATAGTGCGGTAATGTAACCACCGTGTATGGAAATAAACCACTTCTTCAGGCAGATTGGCATACCAGATGAGCATGAACTGAGAGAACCACAGGTATGTCCAAAAGATTGAGAATGCAAACATGAATTTACCAATATCATGCAGGTGGTTTTCATTCACATGATCCATGTAACCGCGCCCTTTGAGATATAACGTAAACATGCAAATCACTGCAAGCCCACTCACGAATAAACCTGAAAAAGTGTACCATCCGAAGAGTGTTGAGAACCAATGTGAATCAATTGACATGAGGATATCCCATGCAGCTGTTGACGATGTGACAGCAAAAAATATCAGGAAAACTGCTCCCAAAGTAATACATTTTTTATAATGAGTAATATTGCCGTCTGTATCTTCCAGTAATGAATGTTTGCGGAACGCCATTGAAAAACCAATCCAGATAATTGCATAAGCTACCAAACGTGTTATGTAAAACGGCATATTGAGAAATCCGCTTTTCCCATCAAGAATACGATCATATTCAGGGCTGGCTTTGTCATAAAGTTCCGGGTGTGTCCAGTGGTATAGGTCATGGTGTCCGAATATAAAAATCAGGATCAATCCGACCATTCCGAATTTCAAAAAGCCGGTGATGGCTTCAGGCACTCTTTTAATTCCTACAGCCCACCCTGCCTGTGCAGCATAATTAAATGCAATAAAAAATGCTGAGGCCAGCGCTATGGCGGTGAAATAAAAATCGTTGTGCAGGAGCACAGCCCATGTCCTTGTTTTGTCGGTCATGAAACCCACCACAACAGCTATAACACCAATTGCCATCATGACAATCGGAATTGTTTTATTATTCCTGGTGAGTTCGTATTTACGATTAGAAATTAGTTGCTCCATCGTGAAAATTTTCTTTCGTTATAATTATCCTTTTTTTACTTCTGTCTTTACGGAATCAACTGCAGCCGTTTGCCCTTCCGGCTTCTGCATGGTCTGAATGTACATGATGATTTTCCAACGCTGTGATGCTGTTAGCTGCGATGCATGTGATCCCATCATATTCTTTCCATATTGCGTTGAATGAAATGCCTTTCCTTCAGGCAGGTCCTTCAATGCATCGCTATTGTATGCAGGTGGCTTCGGACCGTTGAATTTAATTACCAGACCATCGCCTTGTCCCTTTGAGCCATGACAAAGCGTGCAATAGTTTTCATACAACCGTTTTCCTTCAGTCATGTTTTCTGCGCTGCGCTCCAGTGGATTGTGAAGGTTCAGCCCGGCAGCTTCATATCCTTCAGGCGTATCCTCGTATGGATAAGGCATACGATCCATGGCAGCATAAATATCGTTACCTCTTGCAATTGTTCCGGACACAGGTTGTTGATTCGTAATACTGTCCTTAAAATTCGGATTTGCCGAATTGGCTTCAAAGCCTACAGCATCGTACATGTCCGGCATGAATTCATAACCGGGACTTTTGGGATTATTGTTGCATGAAGAAACAGCGATGGCTGCTGCAACAGGCAAAATATAATTTATAATATTTTTCATCTTCATCTGCTTACGCGAATTGCAATGATTTCATCAATACTTCAGATGCGCCTGAACCCTTGATCAGGTTCGCCGTTTCATCCAGTTTACTTTCGTCTTTTACTGATATATGTAAAACAAACTTATCATCTGTAATTCTTGGATGCGGAATCGGTGCAGTAACACCCGGCAACAATTTACTTCTTAATAAAAAAGTAATTACCATACCATGGGCAGCACAAAATACAGTGCTTTCGAAAGTGACGGGGATAAATGCCGGCAGGTTCATATAAAACATGAAATTCGGCTTACCACCAATGTTAATTGGCCAATCGTAGATCATCATATACCACATCATCAGGAGTGCCAGTGCTGTACCTGTTGCGCCAAACATGAACGCAGCAATGGAAATACGAGTTCTTGGAACATTCAGCAACTTCTCAATTCCATGTATAGGAAACGGTGTTTGTGCATCCACACATTTAACTCCTTTACTGACCAGGTTTTGTATTCCTGACATCAGATCCGTTTCGTCATCGTAAACTCCGTATATGACTCTTGCCATTGTATTTAATTCTTTACAGATTTAATTCAATCAAACTCCTTTGCCCTTATACTGATTGCTTGTTTTCTTCATAATAGTTTTCAACTCTGCCAAAGCGATCACAGGAAATACCCTTGCAAAGACAAGGAAACATGTGAAGAACAGACCGATGGTTCCTACAAATATTCCAACTTCAATAAATGTCGGTGAATACATTGTCCAGCTGGAAGGAAGGTAATCACGATGAACTGACGTAACGATAATTACAAATCGTTCAAACCACATTCCGATATTAACAAAGATGGAGATGATAAATGTGGCCAAAGCACTTCTACGGATTTTTTTAAACCAGAATAACTGCGGCGTAATTACGTTGCACGTCATCATGCTCCAGTATGCCCACCAGTATGGACCAAATGCCCTGTTCTGGAAAGCATAGGCCTCGTATTGAACACCTGAATACCATGCCATGAAAAACTCTGTGATATAAGCAACACCAACTATTGAACCTGTAAGGATGATTATTTTATTCATCAGTTCAATATGCTGAATAGTTATGTACTCTTCAAGTGACAAAACCTTTCTTGCCACAAGCATCAACGTCAATACCATTGCGAAACCTGAGAAGATCGCACCGGCAACGAAATAGGGCGGAAAGATGGTGGTGTGCCATCCCGGAACGATAGAAGTTGCGAAGTCAAAGGACACGATGGTATGTACCGAAAGTACAAGTGGTGTCGAAAGCCCTGCAAGTACCAGTGCCACTTCTTCAAAACGCAGCCAGTCGCGCGCAGTACCCTTCCACCCGAAAGAGAGAAGACCGTAAATGAATTTTTTTGCAGGCGTGATTGCTCTGTCTCTGATTGTGGCCAGGTCAGGAATCAAACCTAAATACCAAAACACCAATGATACTGAGAAGTAAGTTGAGATCGCGAAAACGTCCCAGAGCAATGGAGAATTAAAATTCACCCACAATGATCCGAACTGATTCGGAAGCGGAAGCATCCAGTAATCCAGCCAAGGACGACCGGTGTGAAAGACCGGAAATAAACCTGCGCAGATTACGGCAAAGATCGTCATCGCTTCTGCCGACCGATTGATAGACATTCTCCAGCGCTGACGAAACAGTAACAAAATTGCGGAGATCAGGGTACCTGCGTGACCAATACCGATCCACCAAACGAAGTTGGTGATGTCCCATGCCCAGCCTACTGTTTTATTGAGGCCCCATGATCCGATTCCGTTTCCAATCGTGTAAGCGAGGCAAAGAATACCCCAAACCATGGTAGTAGCTGAAATAATAAAAGCGATCCACCAATATTTGTTTGCCTTCCCTTCTATAGGCCGGCAAATGTCTTCCGTCATCTGGTGATAACTCTTTTTACCGAGTATCAGCGGGTCGCGGACTTCTGCTTCGTAATTGGCATTTACTGCTGTTGACATTTATTTTTTCTTTTTCGTTTAAGCCGCCCCGGGCGGACGAACAATGATATATAATAACAATTAACCTTTCTTCTCTTCAGCCAATTAATGATGTGCTTCTGCTTTCAAATTACGCACCTTGGTCTGGTAGAATACATTCGGCTGAACGTTCAACTCCTCCAGGAGATGGTAGCTGCGTCCTTCCGGCTCCCACATCTTATTGATCATGCTTTCCTTGTCTTTGTAATCACCGAAAGTAATCGCTTGTGTTGGACATGACTGAGCACATGCTGTATTGATTTCACCATCCTTAACTTTTCTACCTTGTTTTTTTGCTACCAGTTTCCCTTCCTGCAAACGCTGAACACAAAGCGAACATTTCTCCATGACGCCACGTGCACGTACGACCACGTCAGGATTAAGCACCATTTTACCGAGGTCATTGTTCATGTTGAAATCGAACTTTTTGTTGTCGGTATAACGGAACCAGTTGAAGCGTCTTACTTTATAAGGACAGTTGTTAGCACAATAGCGTGTTCCCACGCATCTGTTATAAATCATTTGGTTTAATCCTTCGGAACTGTGGCTAGTTGCAATGACCGGGCACACCGTTTCGCAAGGAGCGTGAGCGCAATGCTGGCACATTACCGGCTGGAAAACCACCTTTGGATTGTCTGATGGAATCTCCATTGCCTTGATATCACCGCTTTCATGTTCCTTTGGATCTGCATCTGAAGAAAAGTATCTGTCAATTCTCATCCAGTGCATTTCGCGGCTGTTGATTACTTCCTCTTTCCCAACTACCGGTACATTATTTTCAGCAGTACAAGCCACCACACATGATCCACAACCGATACAGGAATTCAGGTCAATGCTCATTCCGAAGTGATGATTGCCATCTTCATAATCATCCCAGAGGTTCAACTCCTGTATTGTCATCTTTTTATCTTCCTTGCCTATTTTCACAGAAATCAATTCTGCTTCATTCCCTGACTTCGGGTTTTTAATAAATTGCTCCAGAGTAGTTTCCTTAACAATAGCGCGGCCCATCATGGTATGGTGCGTCTGGGTTGCGGCAAGATTATGATCTTCTTCAACCGTCTTACTTATCTGAACTCCGCCGGCAGCATACATCATTTGCCCGTCAACAACGGAGATGAAAGGGTAGGCGTTCACTCCTATTTTGTTGGCGACCTTCCCGGCGGCAGTTCTTCCATAACCAACTGCAAGTGAACAAGTGCCAGGCATCTGTCCCGGCTGTATTACAACCGGAATTTTTATGCTTACACCATTGGCTTTCACCTCAACAATATTGCCTTGCTTCCAGCTGTTTTCACGCGCATCCTTGGGAGCAACGCACAAGTAATTATCCCAGGTAATTTTTGAAATTGGATCAGGAAGTTCCTGAAGCCAGGGATTGTTTGCCTGGATACCTGAGCCGACTCCTGTCTTTTCATATAGCGACATTTCAATTCCTGAAACGTTCAATTTTGAAGCTGCATCAGCAGCAGCAGAAAGATTGGCTGCCGTTTTGTAATTCTTGGGCACAATTTGTTCACCTTCAAGCACACCTTCCTGCAATACTTCATTCCATGATTTATCCTTCAGGATATTTGCACTCCAGTGCTGTGCAATAAAATCGTGATAGTTTGTTGTATTCCCCGCCCAAACTAATAGCGATTCAGAAAACTGTCGTGTACTGAAAAGTGGTGCAATCGCAGGCTGAGTAAGTGAGTATTTTCCCAGTTTTGGTTCTGCATCATTCCATGATTCCAAAGGATGGTTGTCGGGACATATATATTGGCAAGCAGAAGCAGTTTCATCAGCGCGGTCTGCAAATGAAATGCTGCACGATACCTTTTTCAAAGCCTCTCCGAATTGTTTTCCTATTGGTGAAGTATAAACAGGATTGCAGTTATAGACCAGTAATGCGCCTACTTCACCTTTTGTCATTTCATCCATCAGCATGGCCATATCTGCATCATTACCCTGGCGCAGGTGACAGTGATTATCAAGGTCAATTGTAGTCCCGTAATTCTCAAGTAATGAATTGATTCCGTTCACAAGATTTTGAACAGCGGTATTATTAATTCCGCAAACAACAAGTGATTTTCCTTTGTTGCTCCATAATTCATCTGCTAGTTGAGAGATTGCTTTTCCAAGGTCTCCGACAGCTCCGGCATTTACGGTGGATGCTCCCGCCTTTGATGCAATGGCATTGTAAAGATTTGCAAGTACAACGCCCTGCATACTCGGCTTTACATGATAGCGTTCATCAGCATTGCTACCTGTCAAAGAAAGTGCTGCTTCAAACTGCACATGCTTTGACATGCTTTTTTTGCCGCTGTTGAGTTTGCGTGTTTCTGCATATTGGCGTGAATATTCAATCGGAGAAATCCAGTTGATCAGAAAATCACAATCAAATGCTACAATCACTTCCGCTTTGTCAAAGTTATAGCTTGGAATTTCATCCATGCCAAAACTCTCCTTGTTAGCGGCTATCATGGCTGAACATGAAACCGCATCATATACAACATGTTTGGTATTCGGATATTTTTTACCAAACTCTTCAATGGCTTTTAATGTAGATGGTGAAATCACAGTTGACGACAGGATTCTGATCTTACCTCCGGCTGATGCAACCGACTGGAGTTTCATGAAAATTTCTTTATCCATGTTTTCCCAGTTCACCGGCGACCCGTTTGCCGTCGGATTATTTAAGCGAGACTTATCATAAAGTGAAAGAACAGCTGCCTGAATACGTGCATTGGTACCACCCTTTGTTACAGATGAACCTGTATTGCCTTCTATCTTAACCGGACGACCTTCTCTTGTTTTTACAAGTACTGAACAATAATCATAACCATCATGGTAAGATGAAGCGTACCAGTTGCTTTCACCGGGAGTTACCTGCTCAGGCCGAATCAGGTAAGGGATCGTCTTGCGTACAGGTGCTTCACAGGCGGCCAAGGATGCTGCAGCCACGCTGAAACCCAAAAATTTCAAAAAATCCCTTCGGGGTGTAACTGTTACATCACTCGATTTCTCCTGAACGATTTCATCGAGCGGAAGATGCTGTGCAAATTCATTGTTCTTCAACTGAACAAACTTTGCATCATTCTGCAGTTCTTCTACCCCTTTCCAGTATGTTTTATTCATTGTAGTCTGTATGCTAGTAGTTATGCGTTGTAATTCTGTTTCGTATAACTGTTAACGAATAACGATTAACTTTTTAATAGTGGCAACGTGCACATTCAAGTCCTCCGATCCGTTCTACTGTGAGCAGGGAATCAGAACCGTATTTTGCAAGAAGCTCTTTATGGTAGTCATTATAATAATCGTTGTTGGCCATTTGTACCGGCGTTTTCCGGTGGCAATCAATGCACCAGCCCATTGTCAGCTTTGAATACTGATATGCTACTGTCATGCTGTCCTGAACAGGGCCATGGCAGGTCTGGCATTCAACTTTTCCCACCACATAGTGCTGAGAGTGATTAAAGTAAGCCAAATCAGGCAGGTTGTGAACCCGTGTCCATTGTATAGGTTTAGGATTAGAACCATATGTTCCATTATTAGGATCGTAATCAAGGGCTTTGTAGATCTTGGCTATTTCTGTCTTATCTCCTGTAGGGCCTTGTTTCACATATTTGTGGCAATTCATGCATACATTCAGAGAAGGAACCCCGGCTGTTTTTCCGCGCTCAGCTCCGCTATGACAATATACACAACTGATCTTCATGTCGCCGGCATGTAGTTTATGTGAATATTTTATCGGCTGATCAGGATTGTAACCTTGCGTTACACCAATACTCATCATACCGTACCATGCCTTAACACTTCCATACATGAATAAGGTAATCAAAATAATCGCAAGCAATTTCTTGTTGTTACGTGACCAATGTACAAATCCCTGCCAGCGGGTCATTGATGCCGGCTCAGGCATTCCTTGTTTTTTCCGAAGCGCTTGTTCAAGGGTATGCTTTGTTCTTCTCAGTAAGCCGCTTATTAAATAAAGTACGAAAGCAGCCACAAGGAGATAAATCCATGTATTGCTGCTTTTTTCTTCACCACCTTCTTCTGTTGGTTTGGCGGCTACAGCTGCTGCAGGTGGCTTCAGATCAACAATATACTTGACAATTGCTTTTATCTCCTCATCCTTCAGATTGGTGAAAACCGTCATCTGCATCTTGCCGTAATCGTTAAAAAGCTTAACGGCTGTTGGATCTCCTGACTTGATCATAGCAGGAGCATTTTTGATCCACTTCAGCAGCCATTCTTCACTATGTCGGGTTTCCATACCCTTGAGCGCAGGCCCAATCACCTTTTCAAAAGGTGAGTGACACGTTTTACAGTTGCTGTTATAAAGCGCTTCGCCATCCTGAGCAAAAGCAACACAGGAGTAAAAAGCAGTGAACAGCGTTAATAGGAGAAGGCGTTTGGTGGATTTGTACAAGTATGCGTTGGTCATGATCCTATTTTTAAAACCTGACAAAGCGTTCTTCAAGAGGGAAAAACAGCAGACACGCCATCGTCAGTGAATCGTCATTTTTTTGTTAACGGCTGCAAATTTATCAGAGAATTGATAACTGTGAAATTTTGTTAAGATTTTTTTTCACAATCGTTGCAAGTCCTTGATGTTGTGGATGAACGGTTTAAAAATAAAGTGCCGAAAAGTTAAAATTAACCTTAAAATCTGTGTTGTGAGAAAATTGACACCTGATGAAAAGTCTTTCCTGAGAACAATAAAACACAGACTTAAAATGCAGTCTTGTTCACTACATCCGGATTACCCATTCTACCTGCCTGGTAGTCGTTATAACATTTCCGAATTTCCTCCTCTGAATTCATCACAAAAGGACCATAGGCATAAAGAGGGCACTGAAAAAGTCCCTTCAGAAATAAAGGGAGAAAAAAACTCACATAAAGTTCCAATGAACGCTCTGAGAATCGCTTATTTGCGACAAGGAGTTAATTACTTATCAAATATTGCAAGGAAAAGGGCTTATACAAACACAACTGTACAAGCCCTTAATTTAACAGTAGTTTTTCAGTGCCCTCGGCATAAACGGGCTCATTGTGCGGCCTTCCTCCAAGCAGCAGGAGTTCAGTTTTTTCTGGGCTGAACAGATCAATATCACTTTCACCCCGCTCGTACAAGACCACCTGATTGGAAGTGATCTCACGCCGTCCCTCAGTTTCAACCTTGCCATTGATCACATATGCGAAGGCGTTGTGCATGGGATCAACAGGTAGCTTCAACCTGCAACCCGGCTGCATTGAAATGTGAAAATAAAATACTGGGAAAAGTGTTTCGATCTTTGATTTAGCGCCCAAAAGTTCTCCTAAAACAATCTTTGCAGTGTAGTCTTTTCCGATGAGGTCGGCCATCTTTTCAGTCCTGTGAACATCCGTTAACGGATCAATGAACTTGTATTTTGAGGGCATATTCAGCCAAATTTGAAAGCCATGATAAAGACCTCCATTGTCAAACAATTTTTTTCCTGTTTCTTCCATATGAATGGCCCCTTTGCCTGAAGTGAACATCATGAAGTCTCCTTTGCCGATCTGAAAATCACAATTCAGACTATCACGGTGATGACCGCTGCCATTGAGAAAGTAAGTTGTCGGAATAATGCCGGCATGCGGATGTGCGTCAACGCGCAGTGGCTTGTCCTTTGCCTTTACCACAACAGGGCCGAATTCATCAAAGAATACATATGGTGAAACGTAATCGTTATTGTCGCCTGCAAAAGCACGCAGTACGGGAAGTGTTCCCACCATCGTCTTGTTGGCACTCAATACCTGATACACTTTTCTGCTGCCGGATGAAGCAAACATTCCGGAAGCACCTTTAAGCACGCCCGGGATGAAGGACGTTGCTCCGATGATTGCAGATCCTTTGATAAATTCTCTCCGTTTCATTTTTACATTTACATTCTTAACAACAAAGCCAAAAATTTGTTCATGCTTCAATTATCCGGTACAACAAATCAGCTATTGACCGTGCTTATCCGATTCCATCTTTCTGTTTAGCAGATCTTCAAGTCGTGGTTTCACTGAAGGCCATTCATCATCAAGAATGCTGAAGTATGCAGAACTTCTGAAGGTACCGTCATCTTTCAGCATGTGTTTTCTGATAATGCCTTCGTAAACTCCGCCAATTTTTTCAATGGCTTTGCGTGAGCGTATGTTATCATGCTGAGTTTTCAACTGAACACGTTTTGCTTTCAATGTTTCAAAGCAAAAAGTAAGCAGTGCAAGTTTGCAATCAGGGTTAATGGCTGTAGCCCAATATTCAGGCTTCATCCAGGTACCTCCTATTTCCAGGCGTTTGTCGTAGGTTTCAATATCCATCAGGCGTGTTGAGCCGATAATTTTTCCTGATGATTTCTGCACGATCACAAAAGGATATACTGTTCCCTTTTCCCGTGCTTTCAATGCTCCTATGTAAACTTTATTAAAAGTATTACGCACGCTCCAGTCTCCGGTATAAAATTCCCATATCCTTTTATCGGAAGCAACATTATGTAGTTCATTAAAATGTTCTTCTTCAAGTGGGATCAGGTTAACATGTTTTCCTGAAAGAATCGTGGGATGCGTAATCCAGGCAGCGTTCATTGCTTATCGTTTATTTTTTGCAAACATTCTTTCTCTTGGCTATTGCTCGGAGGAAGTCAGCGAATTGTCCCTGAATGTATTTCCCTGTCTGATATCGCCGGTTACCCATCCTTTTTTAAACCAATACATTCGTTGTGCAGAAGTGCCATGCGTAAAAGCATCCGGAACAATATTTCCTGTTGCCCTTTTCTGCAGCATGTCGTCACCGATTGCGTTGGCAGCAGCCAATGCCTCTGCAATGTCTCCCTCTTCGAGAATGGTGTCCATCCTGTGCACATAATGCGCCCATAGCCCCGCATAAAAATCGGCCTGAAGTTCTGTCATAACGGAATACCGGTTATACTCTTGCTCGCTGAGTTGTTGCCTCCGCTCAGCCATTTGTGCAGATACGCCTAACAAGTTCTGAACATGGTGGCCGACTTCATGCGCAATTACATATGCCATCGGGAAATCTCCGTCAACTCTAAAACGCTGTTGAAGTTCTTCATAAAAAGAAAGGTCAATGTACACCTGCTGATCAGCGGGACAATAAAACGGCCCTGAGGCAGCGCTTGCATTTCCGCAAGCTGATTCCACGGCATCGCGAAACAAAACAAGTTTCGGTTCAACATATTCAATTCCCTGTTCTTTAAAAATCTGATGCCAAACATCTTCTGTTTCTGCAAGGACTACTTTTACAAATGCAGCGCGCTCATCATCAGCAGCCTGTTCAGTTGGTGAAAGTTCAGCATTGTTTTGGTTGGGCAGATTGGTTAATTGCGTCAGATCTCCTCCACTAAGAAAGAGATTGAGGAGGTAAATAATAACTCCGACCAGACCTCCTCCAATAGCTATTCCCCCTCCGGAGAATCCCCTTCTGTCAGAAACATTTCCACTTTCTCGTCTTCCGCGCCAAAGCATAATTTTATTTTATTTTGTTGCAAAGGTACGATTCGAAGCTACTAGCATATCAAACTAACACCAATAATTTCGTTAGCGAATAAGGGAGTGGGTTGGTTTCAAAAAAAATTAGTTCGAGTAGCGGTTTTTTTACTTCAATGAATACAGCACAGGCTTACTCGGGCTTGCATCATTTTCAAAACTTGCAATCATCAGGTTGAGCAAATAATTTCCATCCTTAATTTTTTCGGGCACATAGACCAACTCAGTAATTGTGGCATTCATCCTTGTCTTTTTCGGATAATTCCAAAATGCATGGTGTGCTGACAATTTTCCATCATCCATCTCTTTGTCAACAGAAGGAAGATCAAGCAGCAAATGCTGAATGCCCCTTTCACGGATAAAATGTGCTGCATCTTTATCCAGGTAAGCAGGATTGGTACCCGAATATTTCCTGGTGAGCCTACTTTTAGAATTGGGAAGCGTTCGGATGATTAAAGAGTCTGGAGTCCGGAATCCGGAGTTCGGAATGAAGCACTTCTCTATTTGAGACCTGGTGATTACGAGATCATCGCCCTGCTTTTCAGGTTTGACGGTAATAAGTTTTGCGATGAAGAAAAACTCGGTGAGGCATTGATTGAGCGAAATGAATTTCTTACTGATATGACCAACGCATTCGGTATGCGTTCCGTTACCATGCGGATTGAAGGCAATGTTGTTCACGTTACACGACCCCCCTTTATTAACAGCTCCGATAAAATCTCCGATTTGAAATGGCTCAATCACCACATCAGGTATATGGAAAGCATTTACATTTTTCTTTCCGGCGAAAAGCGGAATAGAAATATCAAT
>CAYHHK010000090.1:0-16752 GCA_964356415.1 uncultured Flavobacteriales bacterium | reverse complement strand
AAGGACTTTTTATGGAGATTATGAACTACAACAGCTACTCTATCGGCATTATACCGGAAGCATTATTGGATTAATTTGAAATGAGTAATGGTATCAGATCCCAAAGTATTTTCAACAAACTTATTTTTAGCAATGGAATTTTCAGTCGGAGTTTTGCCCTCCTTCGGGTTTTGCCCTCCTTGGGGGTTCAGGTGGCCGGCTGCTAAAACTTCGCCATCAGCATCACCTTGATTGTCCTCGGCGATTCAATCTTTAAAGGCCGCAATGAATAAGTCTTATTGTCTGCATTATCGACAATCAGCGAAGCAGAAAAATTTTTGTTCAATGCCACCCTGATCCGGGCATCATAAAGCCAGGTTCCGGTGTTGTGTTCCTCGCGGTATGATTTGATTCCCTTTGGTAAATATGGTAGGGGATTCTGTTCCAGGTCGTAAAAAGTCTTGTCGATGTTTTTCATAAAACTGTAATACCTGATGTCGCCGCCAATCGTAATCCACTTCCAGGTAATTTCAACATCCATTTTTCCTGTATGTTCAAATCGATATTTCAGGATGTAATTACTTGTGTCGACGCTGGTAGAAATAAATGATAGCTCTGTAGCGCCCTGTGGCAGCGGACGTTCGTCCTTTGCATAAATCAGATTCGGGTCCGTAGTCTGAGGTAATGCATAAGTATATCCACCCATCAAAGTAAGTTCAATTCCATAAAATAGTTTTGCGCTTGCGGCAAGCGAAAAATCAAGCCCCCTCACTCTGCTGGTTCCTGTATTCACAAATTTGAAGCCCGGTTTACCCACTTCCCATATCCCGTAATTATACTCAACTGTATTTTCATATTCCTGCCAGAATGCCGATACATCAAGGAATCCGATGAAGTTCCAAAGTTTAAAACCTTGTTTGATACCGGCTTCAGTATTCCTGCTTGTCTCCGGCTTCAGGTCAGGGTTTGGAAATACATACAATCCTCCGGCTCCTGTATAAATGAATTTCTCAGTGATCGTCGGGTAACGATATCCCTGACCGTAACTCATCCTGAAAAATGTTGCTTTGCTTAATGCCAATGAGAGCCCACCCCTGAATATTGGTTTTAGAACATTCTCATTTTTATTTATTTCGTAGTACTCGCCCCTGAAACCAATTGAAATATTCAGCACATTCAGGAATTTTTTATCGAACTGAGAATAAGCTGAATAGTTGTTCAGGGAATTATCAGGATTGCCGCTCTTCGCATACAGTTCGGCTCGTGATCGAATCTCGTTCATGGCTATTCCGCCGGTGAAGTGTAATCCTTCAATAGATGAAAGTTCCTTGCTAACCTGGTATTCTCCGAAAAACACGGTGCTTCGATTTGATTGTTCCATGTTATTATCGGCATTGTTGTACAGGATTCTCGTCTTCAGTGAATGTTTTAATCCTCCTTTTGAAAAATACTCCAGGAAAGGATCAAGGTAAAAAATACGGTTGTCAGAAACGGTCATCGTCTTGGGATATGCCCGGTACAGACCATTTGAATCATTCAGCCATATCAATGAAAAAGCATCATGACTCTGCATCATGTTTCCGTTGATGCCAACTGCCAAACCTTTTATTTTCTGAGAACGGTAACGGATACCGAAATTAAACCTTGTTAGTAATGTTGCAGCTTCACTTTCCGAAATTGAAGTATCCTGGAATGAAGCAGGAAAAAATCCTGATACTTTGACAGGGGGGCCAATGTAATTGTGGTCGTACAACGACTGCGCACCGATTACAAAATCGAGATTTTTATTCTTAAGCAATTGCTCGGAATGAAGAAAGGAATAGCCGTACATAGGCGCTGCCCCACTCCACCATTTCTGATTTTTTCCACGGGGACTATCATACTGCCCATAGTAAAGCTTGATTTTTGTTTCCGGTTTTTCCTTTGGAAAAGTTGTGCGAACGTTGATCACACCACTCAATGCAGATGATCCGAAAAGCACAGATGATGCACCTTTAATTACTTCTACCTGTTCAACATTTTCGGTGGGTATGAATGACCATTCGGGCCGGCCCTGATCGCCAATAAGGGCAGGGAGCCCATCAACAAGAACAGCAACGTGACTTCCCACGCCGAATGAATATCCGCTGCCGGACCGGATCTGCGGCTCGCCATCCAGGATCGTTACACCGGGAATCTGCTCAAGCGCTCCGGTTATGTCAGAGGAATTTTTACTGTCAATCAATGACGACTTGATGACTTCCATTGAAACAGTTATGTCCTCGATCTTCTGTTCGAACTTTCCGGCAGATACCACAACTACGTTTAAATTCCTTGCCTCAGATATGAGGTTGAAATTATAGACAACCGTTTCAGCTTCCCTGAAATCTATTTCAATCGTCTCACTTTTCAATCCGATGAAAGAACATGTGATCTGGTGTCTGCCGGCACCAATGGAGAGGGAATAATTTCCTTGATCATCGGTTACGGCAGCAACCTTATTGTCATTGGCATCAAATACGCTTGCACCTGGAATTGATTCTTTCGTAACCGAATCTTTGACTTTTCCCTTCAGCAGGGCGGCTTGCGAAAATAACTCAGGCGAAAAAAGTAAAACACAGATAAACAGCGTTAATTTCTTCATCAGAAAACCGGCACGAAAAAACTATTGAATAATGAATTTGCCGGATGAAATATTCACTGCTGAATCATCGGTCAGTTTGAAAGCATAAATCCCTTCAGACAAGTCTGTCAGCACAAATTCAGAAGTTCCATCATTAATACGCTTATTGAAAACCGACTTCCCTGTCATATCAAAAATAGACAGTGAAGCCTGCCTTGCGGAATTCACAATAAGTTTGTCAGAACTAATCTGGTATTTTACATCCGCCAGCCCTATTAGAGGCTCGCGAATTCCGTCAGGATTAAAGACCAGATCGACGTCATCAACAATCATTATACTGTTTAATACAGAAGTAAGTCCAGCGCTTGAAGACATTACACATCGTGATAATGCCGGTGTATTGGCATTGTAATAAACGACAGGAACGGAAAAATATGTGTAAGTATTAACTGCTGCATTCGGAGTTTGAAAATGGGCAAACCCCACCGTATCTGTTCCGGCGGCGTCAAGCAAGCTAAAATCCACGAAGCCAAAATCTGCACCTTGTGGGTCGCATTTGTACCATCCTGTGAGGCTGTCGGGGCGAAGAGTATATGGTATTCCTCCGTCGATTGTTTGATTACCAACGTTAATCGTACCGGTTGTTGCGATTCCATTTGCATTCTGAATAAGAACGAAAAGCGTTACGAGCTTAATCGCTGCGGCTCCTGTGTGTACGTCATTCCCTGTTGCTTTCTGTGCTGTGATAGCGCCGAAGCCTGATGTGGCAGCATTCAGTGTACTCCAGTCATCAGGATCATCGTAGGATCCTGCATTTGTCCAGTTGTCAAAACTCTGATTTGGCAATGCCTGGGAAAAAGCATTAGAATAAAGCGTGATAGCAAAAAGCAGTACGTAAATTTTTTTCATGGTCGTTAATTTGGTGCTAAAGTAGAAACGGATCACATAAATACAATAACTGCTCATTTTAATAATAAACAGCATCAGATAAAAAGCGTAAAAAAGTAATTGAACTCAGGCCATTGCCTTTTTCAGTACACTTGCCATTGTTGTTCCGATAATGGCAGGTGAATCGCATACATGAATTCCGCATTCACGCATGATCTTCATTTTGGCTGAAGCTGTGTCATCGGCACCACCGACAATGGCTCCAGCATGGCCCATACGCCTTCCGGGAGGAGCGGTTTGACCGGCAATAAAACCAACAACAGGTTTTGCATTTCCATTGGCTTTAATCCAGTGCGCAGCCTCTGCTTCCATCCCTCCGCCAATCTCGCCGATCATGACGATACCATCGGTATCAGGATCATTCATAAAAAGTTCAACAGCTTCCTTTGTTGTTGTTCCGATAATGGGATCACCGCCAATTCCGATTGCAGTGGAAATCCCGAATCCGGCCTTTACAACCTGATCTGCAGCTTCATAAGTAAGTGTACCTGACTTTGAAACGATGCCAATCCTTCCTGCCATAAAAACAAAACCCGGCATAATTCCTACCTTGCATTCATCTGCCGTAATTATGCCCGGGCAGTTGGGTCCGATCAGTCTGGTTTTTTTATCATGGAGATACTCTTTTACCATGATCATATCTTTTGTTGGAATCCCTTCAGTGATGGCAACTACCAATGCAATACCTGCTTCTGCAGCTTCCATAATAGCATCTGCAGCAAAAGCCGGTGGAACAAAAACGATAGAAACATTTGCTCCTGCTTCTTTAACGGCTTGTGCAACGGTATTGAAAACGGGACGGTCGAGGTGCATCGTTCCGCCTTTTCCGGGTGTTACGCCACCAACAACATTCGTTCCGTATTCAATCATCTGTTGTGCATGAAAAGTTCCTTCACTTCCGGTGAAACCCTGCACAATTACTTTGCTGTTTTTGTTTACGAGTATACTCATGATTTAATTTCGAATATTAAATTGCGAATTGCGAAATAATTAAAAATAATAAATAACACCCGCAGCAGAGCTGCGTAATATCTTGCCAAGAATTACACGAATTATCACCAATTATTCTATTCATTGTAAAATTCTTTTGTGTAAATTTGTGTAATTCGTGGCTGAAACTTTAACTCAACACCGTCAGGCCTTAGGAGAGACGAGGAATTCTTTAGATTAAATATTCACTATTTTCAAACGGTAATTTATTCGGAATTCAGTTTTATTAATTTTATATTATTTCAATCAGTTTGCTAGCAGGTTGGCAATTATTTTCTCGACACTGATCCCATCAGCATCTGCTTTGTAATTCCGTACAATTCTGTGTCTGAGAATGGCAGGTGCGACAGCCTTCACGTCTTCGATATCAGGTGAGAATTTGCCGCTAAGTGCAGCATGTGCCTTGGCACCTACGGTGAGGTACTGCGATGCACGAGGTCCGGCGCCCCATGATACATAATCATTCACTTCTTTTGTCGCAAGCGCTGTATTCGGACGGGTACGTGAAGCGAGCTTTACTGCATAACTCAACACATTGTCAGAAACCGGGATCCTGCGGATCAAATCCTGAAAAAATCTGATCTCTTCTGAGCCAATAATTTTGGCAAGGATTGGCTGATAATCGCTTGTTGTATTTTTTACGACCGTAATCTCCTGTTCAAATTCCGGATAATTCAATAGCACGTTAAACATAAACCTGTCCAGCTGGGCTTCCGGCAACGGATAGGTTCCCTCCTGCTCGATTGGGTTTTGCGTAGCCAGAACAAAGAAAGGCAGGTCTAAAGGATAACGCTTTCCGGCAGCAGTAACGCCATACTCCTGCATGGATTCAAGAAGTGCGCTTTGTGTTTTCGGAGGGGTACGGTTAATTTCATCAGCAAGGATGATATTCGCAAACAAAGGCCCTTTGATAAATTTAAAATGCCTGTTTTCATCAAGGATCTCAGAACCGATGATATCGGAAGGCATCAGGTCAGGCGTAAACTGAATTCTGTTATAAGTAAGTCCAAGGGTGCGTGCAATGGTATTTACTAGTAAAGTTTTGGCAAGACCTGGAACGCCTACAAGCAGGCAGTGACCACGGCTGAAAATGGAGATCAATACGTCTTTTACAACTTCATCCTGGCCAATAATCACCTTCCCTATTTCAGCGCGAAGGCTGAGATATGATTTAACAAGATCCTGAACTGCCTCTACGTCTGATGAATAATTCTTCATACTTATTAATTAATTAGAATCCTTAAGCCAGTGTTTCAAAGCGGCACATCCGTTCATAACATCATTAACCTGAATGTATGTACTCTTGCTTTTTCTGGCTATCCAGTCACTCATCGCTTTGTTTTGTTTTTCCGCAAGTGCAACTTCCTGAATTTTCTGATAGTCGTCTTTTAGGTTGGCAACATGTGGCTTTGACTTACTTTTTAGGATAACGAGGCGATAAGCTGTCTTCCCTTCCAAAGAGGTCATGAGCAATGGCTGAGAAATTGAATTCAGTGGCATCGTATCCACCTGAAAGAAAAGAAGGCGATCCATTTTATCAGGAGAAAGATGTGAAGTACCTGTTTCGGGATTGATCATCAGACCTCCGTTGTATCGGGTTTCTTCATCATCAGAAAATTTCTCCGCTGCTTCTTCAAACTTCAATGTACCAAGAACGATTTTTGAACGGATGCTGTCCAGAAAAGCAACTGAACTTCTGAGGTCTTCATCAGAAATCTTTGGTTGCAGGAGAATGTGCCTGACATTGATCTGTTCGCCCCTTCTCTCGATCAGCTGAAGAATATGAAATCCGAATTTCGTTTCAACAATATTTGATACTTCTCCCGGTTTGAGGTTAAAAGCAATGGCTTCAAATTCAGGAACCATCATGCCGCGTTCGAAAAAGCTGAGTTCTCCACCTTTTTTTGCTGTTGAATTATCATCAGAGTACAATGCTGCATAAACAGCAAAGTCGCTGCCGGCAATAATTGCCTGCCTGTATTCCTCTAGTCGGGCCCTGACTGCTTTCTTTTCTTCTGCACTTATAGGAGGATTCCGAACGATTTGAGCGACCTCCATCTCCGCATCAATGTAGGGAATGCTATCCGGATCAATGCTGTTAAAATACACACGTACGTCATTCGGAGTTGCAGTTATGTCCTTTGTAATTTTCCCCTGCATTTGCTGAACGGTGATCTGTTCTTTAATGACATCCCGCAATTCAGCTTTAAGTTGAACTATCGTTGTATGGAAATATTCCTCCAGTCTTTCTTCGCTTCCGATCTGCTTGATGTAATAACGCATCCGTTTATCAAGTTCACCGTCTACCTGTGCATCTGTAACGATCAAACTGTCAATTGAAGCCTGGTTGATCATCAGTTTTTGGAGAAGCAGTTGATCGAAAACCTCGCATTTCAGGTCTTCAGAACCCACAATACCCTGAGCAAGCGCCTGATTGTATTGCTTTTCAATGTCGCTTCTAAGGATGATATTGTTTCCCACTACTGCCATCACCTGATCTACCACTTGAGGTTTCTGGGCAAGTGAAAATGAACTAAACAATAAACTGATGGAAACAGCGACGATTCCGGCGGAAACAGGGGCTTTGTAGCTCAATTGAAATTGATTTAATTTGAAAGGGTGCAAAAGTAATGTATTATCGGGAATAAAAACCGTTCCCATAATACAGTAATTACCACCAAAACCCATTTCAGAAATAGTGCATATTAATACCTTTCAACCGACCCAAACAGTCATTAACCAAATTTTTTAGTTATTATTGTGAAAATCGAAAACTTAGTTTTACTTTTCGCAAACAAAATTTACAACCAGAAATGAAAACCTCTTTTAAAATTATGCTCCTCTCAGCATCGCTGGGTGTTGCAACTTTAGCCTCAGGCCAGGATGTGATCCGTTTTTACCAGGGTGGTAAGGTGGGTTACAAAAACAAAAGCACCGGTGAAATTGTGGTACAACCCAATTACACAGCCGGAAGTGAAATGATGCCTGACCGCACCGCGCTTGTTCTTGAAGGCCGCAAACGCGGATTTATCAATGACAAAGGCGAAGTCATCATCCCTTTTATTTATGATGATGCTTCGGTTTTTTTCGACGGACTTGCCCGGGTGATGAAAGACGGAAAGCATGGTTACATTAATGTAAAGAATGAAGCCATTATTCCTTTCAGTTACGATTTTGCTGATGATTTCAAGAATGGAATTGCGCGCGTTCAGAAAGGCGGCAAGTTCGGATGGATCGATGTTACAGGCAAAGTGTCCATTCCGTTGCAATACACCAATGCATTCAATTTCGGTGATGGTCTGGCTCCTGTCAGGAATGACGAAGGCAAATGGGGTTACATTAATGCTCAGGGAGATTATATATTGCAGCCGAAGTTTGCCGATGCAAAACCTTTCAATAACGGCGAAGCACTTGTAAAAAACGGTGATGAATATATTTTCATCAGCAAGACAGGAAAGAAACTCCGCGAAATGAAAAGCATGGAGGAAGAAGAAAGAGAAAGAGAACGCGGCACTAACAAGAGGTAATTTAGGTTTTAATAGAAAAGGAAAAGTCCCCGCTTCGGCAGGGACTTTTTTATTTGTTGTGATTTTTATTGGATCAGTTTGTTACAAATCTTCCGCCTGCAACCGACCTTCCTGCATTGAATACTTTGTAGGAATAAACGCCATTGGCAAAATCAGCTTTGTCGAGCGCAACAGCATTCCCTGTGTGATCAATGGAATAAACCTCTTCACCAAGCACATTATATATCCTTACTGAATATTCATTGGAAGCAGATAAATCATCACTAATTTTAATGACGGCAGATCCATTGAACGGATTCGGATAAACATAAGTTAAGTGTTGAGCAATTGCCGGTTCATTCAATCCTGTATTTACATCAAACTTGACTGTGATAATGTCCTTCTGGTTGTCAGCGCCATCGCTTGAGCCGGTGATAAATATTGCCTGTGAAACAACGATTGTTGCATTGGGAGCATCTCCCCCACCTGCCGGACCGTCATACTCCGCATATTCAGAGAGTTCATTGCAGGTGCCTTCATCATAAATACGTACCATGATGTTCTTGTTTCTTGCGAGCGATGTTCCTTCAGCACTTTGTCCGGTGACAAGAATATTGTTTCCGGTTACATTCACTGCAACAGGAACATCGTCGCCGTCACCTGCTCCATTGTAATTAAATGGCAGCGCTGATGAACAAACATAGTTTCCTGTTCCGTCATAGATGAAGGTTCCGTAATTGTAATTGGTGATCAGGGGATCATTGTTGACATCAGTCTGTCCGGCAACAACAACATTTCCTGAAGCATCAAGCGCAAGAGCGTTGGCGCGGTCTTCCTGGCTTGCTAATCCATCATAACTCGCTGCCCAGTCCAACACACCTGCAGTACTGTATTTTAGCAAAGTATAATCTTCCACGAAGGAACTACTCTGTGAATATCCGGAAATATAGATTGTTCCGCTTCCATCTTCGATTATGTCTGTTGGGCGGTCATCATCCTGAAAATTGCTGTTCCAGATGGCAGGGAATCCTGCAACCGGGTTTCCTGATGTTCTGTCATAGGAAAGCAGTACAATATCATCATCATGAATATTTGAATTTCTTCCAACAACATAAACCCTATTATTCATCCCCAAAATCATTTTCACCGGTTCATCCCTTAAACTAAGCGCATTATTATATCGTTGCGTCCACAAAACTGTTCCGGAGGAATTGAATTTCATAGTAAAGATGTCGTCATTGTTGGTCGTGTCGTTTGCATTTGCATCACTTACGCCGGTAATGTATATGCCTGATGCATCAGCAACCATTGAAATGGCTTTGTCGCTTTGGGAGATAAAGTTGTAAGTCCTGGTCCACACTGTATCTGCTAACGGATAAGCCTGAAAATTAAACTTCACTAAGAAGAAATTGCTTTTCTCTCCGCTGGTCTTTGTATAGCCGCAGGCATAAATATTTCCATTTCCGTCATTGGCGATTGCATTGAGTTCATCATCGTCGTCATTTGTTCCGTTAAAGAGAAAGGTATCAACGAGATTTCCGGAAGGATTGATCTTTCCTGCAAAAATGTTTCTATTGTCAGATTCAGTATAAGAATATCCAGCAATATAAGTGTTACCTGAAGCGTCCTGCACCATTGCATGAGAGCTTTCATTGAAGTCACCCTCTCCATTATAACTTTCCGTAAAAGCCGGGTTGCCGATGGCATCATATTCAATTCGGGAGGCGTCCTTCTGTGTGGCTGTATTATTAAGATACCCGGCCACGATGGCATTGCCGGCTGCATCGATTACAATTGAATAAGGAACGTCATCATCATTACGTGAACCATTCTTTATCTTTTCATACTGTTTAGTTCCTGCTGAATTGTATTTAATGGTAATCCAATCATTATTTGAAATTCCTGTCAAAGGTTCAGTGTCTGTGTATCCGGTAATGATTGCATTGCTAAAAGGATCTACGGCCACATCAGTTACAGCATCATCCCCCTGTGCAGCTCCACCCCAGGTATGCCACCATTGCTGTGTTCCGGAAGCATTGTATTTGATGATGACAAGATCGTAATCAGTGACACTGCTTAAGTCAACATCGGATGCGCCTCCAACATATACATCGTTGTTAGACTGATCAATAGCCACACAGGAACATCTGTCATTTTGGGCAACCCCACTCCATGTTTTACTCCACTGCAACGTTCCGGCAGATGAATATTTCAGCGTTTTGCAGTCATCATTATTTGAATTATCGAAACGTCCTGTAATTACGGGATTACCGGCATTGTCGAGTGCAATATCCGCTGCACGATCATCACCGTTACCTCCGCTGAATATCCTTACAGGTACCCACAAATGACTTCCATTAGTACCATCTAACTTCATTGTCACCCAGTCATCATCCGTACCATTGCTTGATCGTCCGGTCACAAATACATTTCCGTTTCCGTCAATTGCCATGGCAGATGCATCGTCTTTAAATCCGCTTCTGTCATATTGTGTTCTCCAGAGGACTGAACCATTTGCGTCATATTTCAACACGACATAATCATCCTGGTTTACGGCCCATGAACCCTGCTCTGTCCAGCCTGCTATGATAAAATTTCCGGATGCATCAACTCCGCAATCCACCGGTCTGTCATCAAGCAGTGCTGTTGCAACATCATTGTATGAAGTATCCCAGAGATCAGTTCCGGTTGCATTGTACTTAATTGTGTAGATGTCATCTTGTGTGGTTCCGCCATCGCGGTAACCGGTGACGTAGATATTCCCGGAAGCATCTGTTGCGCAACTGATGGCTTCATCATCACCTCCGTTTGTTCCTTTTGTTCTTGTCCATAAAGTGTCCAGGTTGGTACCGCTGATTTTCACGGTGAGAAAATCCTTGTATTTACCATTGCGTGTTGTAAACCCAACAGCAACATAATCGCCTCCGGGTACAGCGATGATCTTATTGAACTTGTCAGAATTGTCACCTGCGCCGGCGAATCTGGATTGCCATAGCAAGGGTAGGCTTTGTGACCAAAGAATTGTAAAATTCAGGCAAAATAGAAGAAAAAGTGCTGTTTTTTTCATAGGAATAAGAATGATGTTTAAATTAATTTAGTATTATCAAAGCGATATACTCTGCAAATATATTGTTAATGTAAAGAAAAAGTTACAAATCACCAGTCAAAAGATAATTTTATGCTTCAAAGGTTTATTTATACAGTAACTATTCACAGGCAAAGATATTGAAAATCACGGTATCTTATGATTCAAACATTTTTCTGTTGATAAGTGTTCCCCTTTTCACGAATCTATGCATGATACCTTTGAGTACAAAGTGGAACAAAAATAACCGCTAAGTATGAAGAAGACAGCAACAAAGAACATGAAAGATAAGGAAATCAATGCCCTGATCAGGCTTCTGGATGATAGGGATTCTGAAATATTCGACCAGATCAAAACCAAACTATTAACCCTGGGCAAGGAAGTGATCCCGATCCTGGAAAATGCCTGGAGTAAATCGCTTGATTCGCTGATGCAGAAACGCATTGAAGAGATCATTCACAATATCCAGTTTGAGGACTTACAGCATCAGGTAAGGGTTTGGTCAGAAACGGGATGTGTTGACCTGATCAAAGGCTGCCTGCTTGTTGCACGGTACCAGTATCCTGACCTGAATGAGGCGGCAGTACTGAAACAAATAGATCAGCTGAAGAAAGACGCATGGCTGGAAATGAATCCGAACCTCACTGCGCTGGAACAGATCAAGGTACTTAACCACATCTTCTTTGATATCCATGGCTTCAGCGGGAACACACAAAATTATCATGCGCCGCAAAACTCCTTTATCAATATTGCCCTTGAAACAAAGAAGGCAAATCCGCTGATGTTATCCATACTCTATATGGAGATTGCCAGAAGTGCAGAAGTTCCGGTGTATGGAGTCAATTTACCTGAACACTTTATTTTATGTTATAAGGACGAACAAAGTATGATGGGTTTAGTCCCGGACAAAGAACTTAACGGTATCCTTTTCTATATCAATCCTTTCAGCAAGGGAGATATTTTCAACAAGCGCGAAGTTGATGAGTTTCTGAAACAACTAAACCTTAAGCAGCAGAAAAGTTTTTATGAACCTTGCACCAACAGGGAAATGATGCAACGCGTTATCCGCAATCTGATGAACAGTTATCATAAGTTGGGATTCATGGATAAAGTGACTGAATTAGAGGCGCTTATGAATGCTACTTACTAAATAAGTAGGCAGTTGGCAGTTGGCAGTTGGCAATGAACAGCCAAGCAGCCAAGTAAACAAGTAGACAATTAGCAACTAAAAGGCAGTTTGCAATAAGCATCCAGATAGCTATAGGGAGACAATGGATTCACTTCTAATAATAGATTGGTTGGAGAATTGGTGAATAGAAGGCTAAGAAAAAGAGATTGGTTCCAGCTAACTGAAACAGGCACCCCACCCCACAAAGACCACTTGCTATACCGGCAAAACCAGAAGAAGAAAGAAATCAACGGTTCAGCAAAAACTCACTTCGCGAATTTTTCCATGATCTCATTGCTGATTCCGGTGTCGGAATAACCGCCATCATACTATAGGTTTTGCATAGTGTTTATTTGGTGTCATTTATTATTCTTTCAGGATAATTATGATTAAATATGCATTCTAAAAGAAATGCTATGAGAACATTAAAAACAACAACAAACCAAGCTATCATTCTTATTTCAGCACTGCTTATATTTTATTCTTGTACTGTTCATGCACAGGGAGGATATTTTGGTGCTTATTTCAGGCATCAGGCAACTGCTCAAAACAGTTCCTGGAATGTTTCAATAATAGACAATGATTCAATAAATAACCAACCTTATTCAGGATGTATAATTACTGCTTGCTTTTATCCGGATGATATTGCATTCAATTACTATCCGGCACTTTTTTATGACGGCGGCAGATGGAATATATACAATGAAACTACAGGATCGCCAATCCCCGAGAATGCAAGTTTCAATGTACTTGCACCTTCTCATAATGGAAATTCCTTTGTGCATGCTGCAAATACACTAAACATTACCAGCTACATCACCCGTATAAATAATCCAACGATTAACAACCATCCGGGGGCTTTAATATTTGTAACCCATGATCTCACCACTGCTCCAGTTGCAAATAATAAAGCGATCGGTGTGTTTTTTAACGGTACTTATTGGAATATATTCAATGAGGATATAAGTGCATTTCCGGACGGAGCTAGTTTTCACATATTTGGTGTTGATACCACAAGTACCCATGCGTTTCTTCATACAACAACTGCTTCCTCAATTGCAAATAACATAAGTTATTTAAGTAACCCTATATTGGACCACAATCCCAATGCAGTTATTATAATCACACATAATCCGGTTAGTGGATTCGGGATCTACAATAACCATCCGACCGGAGTGCTTTATAATGCCACTTTGGGATTGTGGGGAATTTTCAACGAGGACAGTGCTGCCATGCCAGTTGGAACCAGTTTCAATGTTTTAATTGCAAACGCCGGCACCGATGCAATTGCCGAGATAAACAACACAGTACAAAATGCAGCCGTTTACCCCACAGTTGCCTCAACATCCATCAATATTGATTTTTCTCTGCAGCAAAATGCTCCTGTTAAAATATGCTTACTGAATGCTGAAGGCGCTGTAGTAAAAAATCTTTTAAATAAAAATATGGTTGCAGATACCTACCATATTACAGAAGGAATCAAGGATTTTTCTGCGGGTGTTTATTTTGTGGAGATAAGCGATGGGAATAATGAGGTAAGAAAAAGATTTGTGGTGAAACGGTGAGATTAAGTATCGCATAAGATTAAGCGAATATCTAAACAAAAGTGAAAACCAAGTTCATTTTGGAAAAAGCAAAATGTAATTGAATTCGTGTCCGCGAACAACTCATAGAGGTCTTTCTCATAATGTCATAAAAAATGGCAAAAACCTGTTGGTCCAGAATTTATAGTTTGCAGGAGAAAAAGTCAGCAGAAATAGTGCACTGAAGCACATTAGTCTGATATTCCGCTGGGATTTTATTTTATTGTAATCAAGGGCAGTTTAACAAACCCCAAAATCATTCTAGCAAAAACTCACTTCCCGAATTTCTCCATCACTTCATTGCTGATTCCTGTATTGGAATAACCTCCGTCATGAAATAAGTTTTGCATGGTTACATAACGGGTGAGGTCGCTGAAAAGGGAGACGCAATAATCAGCACAGGCGTCAGCACTGGCATTTCCTAAAGGAGAAATCTCATTGGCAAATCCGAAAAAAGATTCAAAGCCTACAATTCCGCTGCCGGCAGTTGTCAGGGTAGGTGATTGTGATATGGTGTTGATACGCACCTTGTTTTTCTTGCCGTAATGGTATCCGAAGCTGCGCGCAACGCTCTCCAGCATGGCTTTTGCTTCCGCCATGTCGGTATAGAAAGGATATACACGTTGTGCAGCGATGTAGGATAGCGCTACTATACTTCCCCAGTCGTTTATAGCATCCAGTTTCCAGGCCACGCTCATCATTTTATGAAGCGACAATGCAGAAACGTCCAGCGTTTTCTGGTAAAAGGTATAGTCAAGGTCTTCGTACGGTCTGTTCTTCCTGATATTCGGACTCATGCCAATACTGTGAAGAACGAAATCGATCTTTCCTCCAAGCACTTCCATCGATTTGGAAAACAAGGTTGTCAGTTCATCCACATTTGTGGCATCGGCCGGAATAATTTCAGCACCGGTTTCCTCAGCCAGCTTCTTAATCTCGCCCATCCGCATTGCGATCGGGGCATTGGTGAGTGTAAAAGTAGCGCCTTCCTGATGGCAACGCTGTGCAACCTTCCATGCAATTGAGTTTGCGTCCAATGCTCCTGTGATAATCCCGCGTTTGCCTTTGAGTATGTTGTTCATTTAGTTTGGTTTTCTGGTTCTTTGTTGGTGCGATAATATCAAATCGTTTTTACATCAGCTAATTCCTGAGCAATTCCTTTGCATTCTCCACGGCAACAGCACTCGGCTTGTCTCCACTGAGCATTTTTGCGATCTCCACAATTCGCTCATCGCGATTAAGCAGCTTCACGCTTGCCGCAGTACGCTTTCCAATTACTTCTTTAAATACAAAATAGTGGTGGTCTCCCCTTCCTGCGATCTGTGGTAAATGGGTAATGGCAATCAATTGATGGTTTCCTGATAGTTGTTTTAATACTGATGCTACATTGAGTGCAGTCTCCCCACTGATGCCAGTATCAATTTCATCAAATATCATCACAGGAAGTGACACTAGTTTTGCAACGGCGGCTTTGATACAAAGCATGAGTCTGCTCAGTTCACCACCCGAGGCAGCCTTTTCAATTTCGCGCAAGGCAATACCCTTGTTAGCTGAGAACATAAACCTGATTGAATCAATTCCGTCAGAGGAGAAATCGTCCTCAGGCAATACAGTGTTTTCAATTTTCAATACAGCATTCGGCAAATTTACCGCAGTTAGCAGTTTTGTTATTTCTTTTTCCGCGACAGGAATAAACTTATTCCTTTTCGCTGAAATCTTTTTTGCTAATGTGACCAGTAAGTCTTTTTCCTTTTTGAGTTGTTCCCTGCAATCTTCTATTTCCTGATCGATGGAGGCAATCCCGTTCAACTTATTTTCAAACTCACTCTTCAGAGCAAGCAATTCATCAACTGTTTTTGCACGGTGTTTCTGCTGCAGTCGGTAAATTTCATTCAGTCTGTTCTGGATCTCTTCAATGCGGGCAGGATCATAGACAACTCCATCGCTGATAAGATCAATCTCATTGGAAATGTCTTTTAATTCAATGGAAACACTTTTCAGCCGTTGATTGATATCCTCCAGTGCCTGAAAGTGTAGTACAGAACCCTGCACCATCAATTGAATTTTAGAGATGCGGTTGATAAGGTTGTCTTCATTCCCTGACAACTCAAGGGACACAGCACTAAGGTTGTTTTTAATCTCCTCGGCATGTGTCATGGTACTGAGTTCTTCCTCTGCCTTCTCCTGTTCGCCTGCTTTTGGGGAAACCTCATTCAACTCATCAAATAAAAACTGATAGTAATCCTGATCAGCTTTCGATTTCTTTTCTATCTCCTCCAGGTCTGCCAGCCTTTTCCGGAGACTTTTGAATTCATTATAACTCTGTAAATATTCCGAAAGGTCATTTTCGGTTCCGGCAAAGGCGTCTACGACAGAAAGCTGAAATTTCTTTTGCCTGAGAAAAAGTGTTTCATGCTGCGAATGAATATCCACGATCAACTCGCTCAGTTCTTTCAATTGAGAAAGTGAAACAGGTGTATCGTTTATGAAGGACCTTGACTTCCCCTCTCCGTTTATTTCCCTTCTTAAGATCAACTGCTCTTCAAAATCGAGACTGTGATTTTTAAAAAAGGCTTTCACATCTTTATTGCGTGTAGAAAAGACCCCTTCAACAACGCACTTCTTCGTTTTATCGAGCAAAACATTTTTATCGGCACGTTCACCAAGAATCATTGATAGCGCACCAAGCAAAATGGACTTACCTGCACCCGTCTCACCGGTGATAATCGTTAGTCCCTTGTTCAGATCCAGTTCCAGTGAATCGATCAGCACATAATTTTGTATGAATAATTTTTGAAGCACGAACGGGATGATTGTTGATTGTTGATTAGTTGATTAGTTGATTAGTTGATTAGTTGATTAGTTGATTAGTTGAGTAGTTTAATGGTTTA
>CAYHHK010000089.1:0-16819 GCA_964356415.1 uncultured Flavobacteriales bacterium | reverse complement strand
TTCTGGATCAGAATGTATTTCCCTTTCAGCAAATCAGAAGAAGAAAGGTTTCGGTTCAGGTCATCAACCTTGGTTTTGTTGATAGCCACTCCCCCGCCTTGCAGCATTTTTTTTGCTTCTCCGCGCGAAGGAAATATCTGCGAAGTATCAGATAGAAATTCAATCATGTTGATTCCCGCATCCAGCTGCGACTTTTCAATTTCAACCTGAGGCACGCCTTCAAAAACGCTGAGCAAATCTTCCTCAGAAAGTTTATTTAATGCATCCGCTGTACCCTTGCCAAATAGAATTTCAGAAGCTTCGACAGCTGCCAAATAATCATACTCAGAATGTACACGGGTTGTAATGTCTTTTGCCAGCGCCTTTTGTAAAGTCCGGAGGTGAGGGGCTGCATCATGCTCCTTTTCCATGGCTTCTATCTCATCCTTCTTCATCAACGTAAAAATACGGATGTACTTTTTCACATCTTCATCCGATGCATTGAGCCAGAACTGGTAGAATTTATACGGTGAGGTTTTCTTTGCATCGAGCCATACATTGCCGCTTTCTGTTTTTCCGAATTTTGTTCCGTCCGCCTTCTTTATTAAAGGAGTTGTCAAGGCAAATGCTTCTCCTCCACCTTTTCTTCTGATGAGTTCTGTTCCTGTTACAATGTTTCCCCACTGGTCACTGCCGCCCATCTGTATTTTAATTCCATTGTTCTTCCATAGAAAATAAAAATCGAAACCCTGTACGAGCTGGTAAGAAAACTCCGTGAATGACATGCCCGTTTCCAGCCGGGACTGAACGGAGTCTTTGGCCATCATGTAACTCACAGTAATGTGTTTGCCTACATCTCTGATGAAATCAAGGAACTTAAAATCTTTGAACCAGTTGTAATTATTTACAATCTCAGCAGCATTTTTACCTGCACTGAAGTCAAGGAATTTTTCGAGCTGTTTTTTCTGAGCATCAAGGTTAAACTGAAGTGTTTCCTCATTTAACAGATTTCTCTCTGCAGATTTACCGGAAGGATCTCCCACCATTCCTGTTGCGCCGCCAACCAATGCAACAGGTTTATGTCCGCATTGCTGGAAATGGAGCAACGTCATGATCTGCACGAGATTGCCAACACCAAGGGAATCAGAAGTCGGGTCAAAGCCGATGTATCCTCTCACCATCTCTTTGCCAAGCAATTCTTCTGTTCCCGGCATAATGTCCTGCAGCATTCCACGCCAGCGCAGCTCTTCCACAAAATTTTTCATGTATGTGATTTGGATGCGAAGATATTAGTTCTAAATGAAGCTACATCAACAGGCAAATAACCAAGTAGAAAAGGAGAGAACTCGATGCTGCAACATACTACTCAGAGCGGGGTTTTAGCCAATGACTAAAAAGAAAATTGACATTTTTTTACTTAACTTTGACATGACTTTTTTACGGAAAATGATACACGTTCACCAAAAGAAATAGTTTAATGAAAACCAAAGAGAAAAAAGTTATTAAGAACTTTGACGCTGTAAAAGAGATGCGTAAAATTCGCGATAAGATTTCATCAGAAATTGCTGACATGAATCCCAAACAGATGATTGCATACTTCAAACAAAGCCGGCTAAATAGAGCAAAATAATTATTTTACTTCGCTGGGCGTAGCATCGACGCGTTGATTTTTGCGTGGAGCGTGCTACGTCCGGTTTGAAACCTAACGTGAAGATAACACAGAATTTTCAGATCATTGCCAGGTGTGGATGTAGTATTGTTACCGGTATCAACCCTTTTAATCCGGCATAGACCCTGGCGCTGCCGTAAAGATCGTCTTCTGCTTGGAATGGGACGTAGCACCCGCCTCTACCGGCAAGCGCTTCGATGCTACGCCCAGCGGGGGCACACAGAGTTTTTTCCTCTGTGAGCCTCCGTGATTTCTATGGTTTATTTTCAATTTCCAAAAATTGCTATTCAGATTTTAATTCTTAATTCTGCATCCTGAATTCATCATTATGATCTTAGTAACCGGAGGAACAGGCATCGTTGGCGCAAGGGTTTTGTTTGACCTTGTATCATCAGGAAAAAAAGTGCGCGTACTCCGCAGGTCAACCTCGAATGATGACATTCTCAACATGGTGTTTGACGGGCAAAAAGACTTGTTGAATCAAATCGAATGGATAGAAGGAACGGTCACGGACGTATATGACGTGATGGAGGCCATGAAAGGTGTTGATGAAGTATACCATTGTGCAGCAAAAGTTTCTTTTCACGGCGATGACAGGAATGAGATCATGAAGGTGAATGTAGGCGGTACTGCGAACATGGTAAATACGGCACTTGAGCTGGGCGTTAAAAAGTTTTGTCATGTGAGCTCCATCGCAGCACTGGGCAGGGTTGAAGAAAATAAAATGATGGATGAAAATGTTTTTTGGAAATCCTCAAAGTACAATTCCACTTATGCCATCAGCAAGTACAATGGTGAGCGTGAAGTATGGCGGGCAAAGGAGGAAGGATTGAATGTGGTGATAGTAAGTCCGTCTATTATCATTGGTCCGGGCAACTGGAAAACCGGCAGTAGTGCCATGTTCAGGCAGATATGGAACGGAATGAAATTTTATTCTGAAGGCGTGAATGGCTTTGTTGATGTAAGAGATGTTTCCGCTTGCATGATTGGTCTCATGGAAAAAAATATTTTCGGTGAACGGTTTATTGTGAATTCAGAAAACCTCAGTTACAAACAGATCTTTAACATGATCGCTGACAGTTTTCAAAAACCGCGACCTGCTATAAAAGTGAATGGTACCCTTAGTGAATTAGGATGGAGAGCCGAAGTGCTGCGGAGTTTTATTACCCGCAAACAACCTTTTATCACCAAAGAAACAGCGCGCAACAGCCAGCTTAAATGGTTTTATTCAAACGAAAAAATCAAGAATGCACTTGGCATTAATTTTACTCCTTTACAACAATCCATCGAAGACTGCGCACATATTTTTTCAAAATATTATTCCCAAAGGGTTTTGCAGCAGGCTGTCTGAACTTGCAAAAGGAGAAGTTGTTCTCTTTATATATTGTTCACTTCGAAACAGCCTCACCCTGCTTCTTACTAAGCTCACTGATCACTTCATCATACATCTCCTGCATGATTTCAGGATGCAGTGTATAAAAGGCCGTGCTGCTGTCGTACAACGCCCTTTCAATATGATGAATTTTCAGAATGTAAGGGATGTAATCGTTCATCGTAAATAGGGCTGTGTCTCCGGCATTGTATAAACCGTTTGCTGCCTGTGCAATATGAATGTCAACCAGAATGGGAATCATTTCTTTTTGAGTCAGAATCCCTTCCGGTATTTCCGCCTTCGGCTGGCTGCAGGAACAATAAACAAAAACCAAAAGAATAAATAGCTCTATGGGAACATTAAAGAATGAAAAATATTTTTTAGAAAATCCGTCCATCTGAATTCTATCTGTCAAATAATATTCTCTTTCCCTTTTGTGACTCATCAAGTTTTCCATCGCAATATGCCAGATGACCGCTTACTAATGTATGCGTCACCTTTGAACTGAAGGTTGTTCCTTCAAAAGGACTCCATCCGCATTTGTAAAGCAGGTTGGATTTTGAAACTGTCCACGCAGCATTCAGGTCTGCCAATACAATATCTGCATAGTAACCTTCTCTGATGTATCCCCGCTCAGCAATCCTGAAGCAATCAGCTACTGCATGACTCATCTTCAATGCAATTTTTTCCAGGGTAATTTTTTTACGGTGATAAAGTTCCAGCATCGCAACCAGCGAGTGCTGCACCAATGGTCCGCCGGAAGGTGCTTTGAAATACGTTTGATTTTTATCTTCAATTGTATGCGGGGCATGGTCGGTTGCTATCACATCAATATGATCATCCAGCACTCCCTGAAGTATTGCATCTTTATCATGCACAGTTTTAATAGCCGGGTTCCATTTTATTTTACTTCCAAGAGTTGCGTAATCACATTCATCAAACCACAGGTGATGAATGCAAGCTTCTGCAGTAATACGTTTATCTTTCAATGGAATATCATTTCGGAAAAGTCCAAGCTCCTTTGCTGTACTGATATGCAGAATATGCAGACGGGTATTATGCTTTTTCGCCAGTGCAACTGCCATCGATGATGATAAATAGCACGCTTCTTCACTCCTGATTTGAGGATGGTATTGCATCGGCACGTCTTCGCCAAACTGACTCCGAAATTTCTCCATGTTTCGCCGTATGGTGGCTTCATCTTCACAATGTGTTGCGATCAGCATCGGTGACCTTGAAAAAATTGCTTCAAGTGTGCTTTCGCTGTCCACAAGCATGTTTCCGGTAGAAGACCCCATAAATATTTTTATGCCACAAACATTTTTAGCGTCGGTCTTCAGTACTTCTTCCATGTTATCGTTTGAAGCGCCCATGAAGAATGAATAATTGGCGGGAGATTTCTTTGATGCAATCACGTACTTGTCTTCCAACAACTCCTGTGTGAGTGCATTGGGAATGGTGTTTGGCATTTCCATAAATGTGGTAACGCCTCCGGCTACCGCTGCACGCGATTCAGAATGGATGTCTCCCTTATGGGTAAGTCCGGGTTCACGGAAATGTACCTGGTCATCAATGACGCCCGGGAATAAGTATTTTCCGGAGGCATCTATGATTGTAGCTGTTGGATGAGAGATAGAATGGCTTATTTTTTCAATTCGCTCACCTGTAATCAATACATCACCCTCAACGATTTTTCCTTCGTTGACAATGGATGCATTTTTAATGAGAATTGGCTTCACTTTTTCTTGTTTGCTGTAAATACAATGGCCTGCATGGTTGTTTTGCATGGATGATTTCCGAAACGTTGCACCAGCGTTTCAAAAACTTTTTTTTTCAGGATCTCTACAGCCCCGGGATCCCTTTCGCGGATTGCATTTACGATAGGATTCCCTTCTACCAATCCGGCCGACATGGTTTCAGCCGATTCACATATACAATCTTTTGTGAGTACCTCATATTGTACGTCAGTAAAACCACCATTTTTTACAACAGACAAAACATCCTCCGGATTAAACATTGAATAAGGTACGTTGTAAAATGCAGGCGGATCATTCTTAAAAAACTGCGTTATGATCTCCCTGCCCGTTGCACTCATCGAATTATCTTCAATCCTTCCCCATGTATTGAAAATAAAAGTCCCGCAGGGTTTCAGTACCCGCAATGCCTCTGCCATTCCCTTCATCCTATCAGGATAAAACATCACACCGAACTGGGTTACAATGCAATCAAAACTATTATCAGGAAACGGAAGGGCGGTTGCATCGGCTTGCAGCCAGGAGATATTTTTGCCAAACAGTTTTTGTTTTGCGATGGCAATCATATCAGGATTGATATCTGTTGCCGTAAACAGCGCTCCCTGAATTCTGCTGCAGAGATGTGCCGTAACCCTACCTGTTCCACATGCAGTTTCAAGCAACGATGCCGGATTGAGTTTTGCAGCACGTTCAGCAATATCGATTGCGTAGGGCTCAAAGTAAACAGGTCCTAAAACCTCATCGTAAATTTTCGGGATTGAACCTCCGAATGAAATGTTGGGTTTGGCTTCTGTTGGCATTACTATTTAGTATTAACGATGGATTTTTTATACTTTCTGAAAAAGCTCTTCCATCTCAGTTCAATGACACCAAGGACGGCTTCCTGAAAAATTCCTTTACTCATCTTACTTGTGCCTTCAGTACGGTCAGTAAAAACGATGGGCACTTCCACTATTTTAAATCCATGTTTCCAGGCAGTGAATTTCATTTCAATCTGAAACGCATAGCCGATAAACTTTATTCTGTCGAGGTCAATGGTCTCCAAAACCTTTCTCTTATAACACTTAAAACCGGCTGTCGTATCCTTGATGTGAATGCCGGTGATCATCCGCACATAAACGCTTGCATAATAAGACATCACGACCCGCCCCAGCGGCCAGTTGACAACATTGGCTCCTTTGATATATCGGGAACCAATGGCTACATCAGCACCTTCATTTGCACATGCATTGTAAAGCCGAAGCAGGTCATCAGGGTTGTGGGAAAAGTCACAATCCATTTCGAAAACGAAATCATATTTTTTATCGATGGCCCATTTGAAGCCGGTGATATAAGCTGTACCGAGGCCCAGTTTTCCTGAACGCTCAAGTAAGTGGAGGCGGCCGCTAAATTCCTTCTGTAAGTTTTTTACGATTGTACCTGTACCATCAGGTGAGCCATCATCAATGATCAGCAAATGGAAATCATGGGGAAGAGAAAAGATCTTCCTGACCATTTTTTCCACGTTCTCCTTTTCATTATAAGTAGGGATGATGACGAGTGAGGTGCTCACAAAATTGTTTTTCGAAACGAAGATAGTTTGAGAATGCGAATGTGCCAACTAAAACTTATTCCTGAGAATTGACGAAACTGAAACTCAGCCACGAATTGCACTAATTAACACTAATTTATTTGAGAATCATTATGTGATCCGGGAATTGCCTCCGAATGATTTATTTGCGGCAATTGGTGTAATTGGTGGCAAAAATTAAAACGAAAGAAAAGTACCATTTATTTAACCAACCTGCGGTGGTAGTTGATCTGTCCCAGGTGGTAATTTAAATGAGCTGCCAGATGAATAAGAAAAAACTCAGTGGTATGCACCTTTCCAAGGACATTAAGTGGATAGAATTCTTTTAATTTTTCAGGTTTCAATGTTTCAAGTGTTTCATGCACCCTTTTGCGCGTAGCTTCGACTTCAGCAATCAATTTTTCTTTGGGAAGATCCCTGAGCGCAAATTCGGCATCACGATTACGGACGTATTCATCACCACCTAAAATGAAACCAATAAAATGGCTGAGATTCCCGCAAAGGTGAAGGCATAGGTTTCCCGTGCTGTTGCTGATGCCGTCAACAGTTTTCCAGATGAGGGCTTCATCAGAATAGCTGTTTATCTCTTCAGCAAGTTTTGTCAGATCCCGGTCTAGAATTTCAAGAATTGATTTGGTCATTTGAGAGCTCCTGTTTTAATTTCTTCCACTACAGATGGATCAAGCAATGTTGAAGTATCGCCAAGATTGGACATTTCTCCTTCGGCAATTTTACGCAATATCCTCCTCATTATTTTACCGCTTCTTGTTTTGGGAAGTCCTTTCACGATCTGGATTTTGTCCGGTTTGGCAATTGCCCCCATGTATTTCGACACCGTTTCTACAATTTCCTTTTTCAGCTGGTCTGTATCACTCCGCTGGTGTTCAGGGATCACAAATGCATAAATGCCCCACCCTTTGATGTCATGCGGGAAACCTACAACAGCACTCTCTACAATATCGGGATGTTCATTGATGGCGTTTTCAATTTCTGCTGTTCCGAGCAAATGTCCGGACACCTTGATCACATCATCAACACGTCCGGTGATGCGGTAATAACCGTCTTCATCTCGTTTGCATCCGTCGCCGGTGAAATACAGGTTCTTGTAGTGTGAAAAATAATTTTCGCGGCAGCGCTCATGGTTTCCGTAAGTGGTCCGGAGAATGGAAGGCCATGGAAATTTAATACAAAGCCGTCCTTCCACTCCGTTTCCTGAAAGTTCATTCCCTTTTTCATCTACCAACACAGGCTGAACTCCCGGAAGTGGAAGTGTGGCGAATGATGGTTTTGTTTTTGTAATTCCTGCCAGCGGGGAGATCATAATGCCACCTGTTTCTGTCTGCCACCATGTATCTACAATCGGACATTTTTCTTTCCCTATATTCTTATGGTACCATTGCCATGCTTCTTCATTGATGGGTTCACCCACTGTTCCAAGCACCCTGAGGGAATTCAACTTATATGGCTTAACAAAATCCAGTCCCATGGCTTCCAGCGAACGGATGGCAGTTGGTGCAGTATAAAAAATATTCACCTTGTGCTTGTCAATCACATTCCAGAACCTTCCGGCATCCGGAAATGTAGGAATGCCTTCGAACATCAGTGTTGTAGCGCCGCAGAGTAGCGGTCCATAAACCAGATAGCTGTGTCCGGTCACCCAGCCAATGTCGGCAGTGCACCAGTAAACATCTCCCTGGTTGTACTGGAAAACATTTTCAAAAGTATAGGCAGTATAAATCATGTAACCTCCGCTACTGTGCACAACTCCTTTTGGCTTTCCTGTTGATCCACTGGTATAAAGAATAAAAAGTTCGTCTTCACTGTCCATCATGGCTGCGGCACATTCATCATTCACTTTCAGGATTTCATCGTGCCACCAGAGATCTCTTCCGGGTTTCATTATGACTGCAGTATTTGTTCGTTTTAATACAATTACTTTTTTCACTGAATCACATTGAATCAGTGCATCATCTACAATACTTTTCAGTGCAATATCCCTCGCTCCGCGAAAACCGCCGTCTGCTGTAATTACCAGACTGCAGTTTGCATCGTGTATCCTGTCGGCCAGCGACTGAAAAGAGAATCCCCCGAAAACAACTGAATGTATGGCGCCAATCCTTGCACAGGCGAGCACTGCAATTGCCAGTTCGGGAACCATCGGCATGTAAATGCAAATGCGGTCTCCCTTTTTTGATCCGTTATTTTTTAAAACATTAGCGAATCTGCAAACTTCAGAATGCAGTTCATTGTAAGTCAGCGATCTGAATTTTTCATCAGGATTATTGGGTTCCCAAATGATTGCCTGCTGATCTCCCTTTTCTTTTAGATGCCTATCGAGGCAGTTTTCTGTGATATTCAGCTTGCCATTGAGAAACCATTTTACATCAGGTTCTGAAAAATTCCACTCAAGCACTTTATCCCATTTTTGCTTCCATTGAAAAGCTTCAGCCTTTTCTGCCCAGAAAGATTCAGGGTTTTCAACGCTGCGCTGATATTCGCGTTTGTATTCTTCAAATGTGGTTATTCTTCCTTTCATAGGTGATTAACTATTGAACAAACCTAAATGATTTTTGGGAACATAACAACATCTCACGCAAGGTGCAATTTGGGGATGAGAAAACGATGGGGAACTTCTCTTTAAGCAGATTAAATAAACAGGCCGCTCCTACGGAGCTCATTATAATCCTAAGGATCCCTTCTACAAACAGGTCGCTCCTATTGAGCTCTTTTAAATCCATTAAATGCTTTCTACTCCTTGAGAAATTTTGGGAGTTAAAATGATGGCAATTATCTCTTTACCCGGAATGAATGAAAAGGGCGCTCTGCTGGAACTCAAACGGAACTAACTGATATATTCTTCGAATAGGTCATTTCTCCGCTGCCCCAAATAATACAGATGGCTCTATATCCCGCAGAGAATTGTCTTTAAAGGAATGTCCTCAATTAATTCCGTGAATGATCAACTCCAGACTTCTTCCAGCACCCTGAGTGATTTAACTTCTGTAAAAGCGGTAAGGTGAAGGCGGTAATATTCCAGAATCTTTTCGATGAGCATTCTCCTTTGCGCAAGCGGAACGGAGAGATGCGCTGAAAAATTCAGGGAAGTTTGCAGTAGCGAAGCGAAAATTTCCGACTGAACGGCATCCATGTAGTTCATATGTCCGGGAATGTTACACTGAAATACACCCTCCCGCAAGTTGAAGATCTTTTCCTCTCCTGAAAAATTTTCTGCCGGGAAGAAACCAAGGTACTTTGTCAGCTGAACAAGAAAACAAACATGGAAATCATTGTTCACCGGCGACTGAAGATCCAGCAACTGTATCGAATGAAAAAGAAAATCGAACAACTGCTGGTTGGGCTCCTCTTCTTTTATTGATTTGCAAAGTACCTCGTTTAAAAAAAGTGTAACAGAATTTTTTACAATATGGAAAGGGATGTTTTGCAGTGTGGGATTGCTTCTTACTTCAGCGACCCTGTGCAAACCTTTTCTTTCTTTGTGATAAACGACCAGGTCAACGAGCGAAAGCGGATGCAAAATATTTTGCTTCACTTTAGCGTTTTTCTTTCTAACCGAATTCACGAGATAACCCTGCAGTCCGAAAAGCTCGGTGTAAATTTTTACGACCACACTTGATTCCCCGAAGTCGGTAACCTGAAAAACGATGCCCCGTGTCTTATGCAACATCAGTTGGTAAATAGCATTTTAGTTATACAGGTCTGTGAGCCGTCCTCATTGGAAATGTAAACCATGTAAACGCCTGTTTGTGCACGCTCTCCTTTGAAATTCTTTCCATCCCACACAGCCATTCCGCCATTGGCTTTTGTCTGATAAACAACCTGTCCGCTGATGTCGGCAATTTTTACTGAAGCATTCGCCACCAGACCCGTAATGGCAACAGGCCCGCGGTATTCATGACGGACAGGATTTGGAAATACATAATAATTATCGCAGCTCTCTCCGCCTTCTGTAGCATCTGCGCGGAAAGAACAAATTCCTTTGTCCTCTGTTCCGATGAATACCTCTCCTGTGAGTGGATCAATGGCAATGCTTTGAATAGCATTGGAAGGTAACGGAGAGTTGTCTGTATTAAAGGAATGAATGAGTTTGGTTGCATCAGCAGACATGAGGAAAACACCGCTGCTCAACGTTCCGAACCATTTCCGGTTGGCACCGTCAACTGCAATAGCAGTAACAACTTCCGTTTCCAGTAAATATTGGGCTCGGCCATCCTGTTCGATCAGGACTTTTTGCGCATCGTAATTTCCTCCTGAAAAAATGTTTCCCGGATTGTAAATGACAAACACGCCGGCACTTGAACCGATCCAGATTGCCTGTTCCTTATCTTCAGCAATTGAATAAACATCGGTTGAAGGCAATCCGCCCTTGCCGGGAGTTGTTGTAAGCAATGTAATCTGGTTATCGTTGGGATTGTCAACATCATTTTCATTAAACACGATGAGGCCGGCACCTCTTGCATTGGCCCACTTCTGATTGTAACTATCGGCCATCAGGTTAAAAAGATAATAACCATTATAAGTGGCACCAAAATTAAATGACTTCCAGGAGCCATCGGTATTTCTTTTAGCCAGCTGACCACTGTTCAGATTGGAAAGCACCCAAAGGTTTCCTTCGCTGTCAAAATCAACCCCACCGATCCAGGTTACGCCCGGATCTCCGTCAATTGGCTTAATGGTGCTATTAGATTGATTATAAACTTTTACAATTCCGTTTTCACCATATTCGAGCAAACCGGACCCGCGGGTTCCTACGAAAGCATGCTTTCCATCAGCGGGATCTACTGAAATGCTGATCGTATTTCTTTCAGAGAGTGAAAGGAATGCAGTGTCAGTCCTCAGGTCGAATGATTTCCAGGAGTTCTCATAGAACCAATAGCTTCCAAAGTTTTTATTGGTACCGCCGGTACCTGACATTCCGCCGCCTGCAACCCAGATACCCGACTTACCCGCATCCATTGCAAAAGCACCGATACCGGAAGGAGAATTCAGATAAATTGTCTCATAAGTACCGTTTGTACATTTTACCAATCCGTTGATATTATCGGCGATCCAGTAAAAACCCTGTTCATCATAATAGGCAAACTGCGGATCAGCATCGTCATACGAATCATAATAAAACAAGGCAACGCGGTTCAGTGTAAGATCATGCATTGAAACACTGAAATAATTACTGATCATCAGATTGTTATTTAAAACATCAATCCTTGAATTTGAATAATGATCCATGGGCTTAAAATCACTCCACGAAACTCCGTCAGAAACCAACTTCATTGTATCATTGTAAACAGCAAATAATTTCCCGGCAAATGAACCTACGCCGGAAAAAGCTTTATTTGGGTTTGCCAGCTGATACATCGTAGTATCCTTTGTCCAGACTTCATAATTAAAAAGCGTGGGATTGTTTGCATCGGCAAAGTACAATCCTGTTTCAGCAGCAGCATAAAATTTCGAGCCGTCATATGCAAACTGATGTACAATTACCGAAGACCCACCGCTCCCTATATAATAAGTGTCTTTGATTTCATGTCTTATTAAATCCACCACTACAATGCCGAAGTCGCATGACAAATAGGCAGCATGATTCAAAAACATGATGTTATTGATTCCCTTGCCCCCAACAATATTCTTCAGTTTAATATCAGGCAGGTTCACCACTGTTCCATCGTCAAACAGCAAATCAATGTCAGAACTCTGGTATGCGACAAGCAATAAACGGTCATCGGTGTTATATCGGATGGTGGTAATTTCAAAGTCAGACAAACCTGTCAGGCGGGAATATCGCTGTACGCTTCCATCGGATTTTTTATAGCTGAACAAGGCATACCGTGTGGCACAATACACGAGGTCGTTTCCGCCCGAAGTAATCTTTCCGTCATTGTAAGGCAAATGAATACGCCATTTGTCAAGCCCCACCATTGGATTGCCGACCTGCGCTAAGGAAAGTTCTGAATAAAAAAGAGTCAACCCCAGGAAAAAGGTAAATAAAGATTTCATTGATAGTGCGTCTTTGGTTCCGACTGTAACGTAAGAACCTGAAATTTATTTTAGCTGCTCAATTTCTCCGGTTACGCGGATTCGGTGTAAAATTAAAAAATACTGTGAAGCATGGGCTTTTTTCTTTGTAAAACAACCGATTTCGCTATCACTTTAATCAGTCTGCACAGCGATCCTTGATTTTTTTCCAAAGCCACTACTTCAAGTCTGAATAAAGTTCAAAATTATTGTTGTGCCAGATCAACACAAGTTCACTTTTATGATCTGCAATGAATTTTTTCAGGATCACGTCATTTACTTCTTCGTTCTGACTGCAAATTAGGAAATAATGAGCGTTCATCCGGTGGAACAAATCCCTGATCTCATCCGGTTTTACATTGCGCGTAACGTAAGCCGCATTCCTTCCCGAATAGAATGACAATGCTCTTGGTTTCAGAAATACAACTACGGCCTCTTCGGGAAGATGGCTTATATATTCAAATGCTTCCGCAGCAGGGGTCTCCTGAGGCCCTTCCTCACTGTAACCCATTGATTTTACCTGACCAATAATTCCGGGTGTGTATTGCAACAGGATGACCAGAAAAAAAGCAAATCCGGGGAGAGAGGATTTTACCTTTGTCAGACTAATCAAAGAAGAAAATCCGGTAAAAATATATTTAAGGATCAACGGCATCACAGGTAAAAGAAACCTAAAGCCACCGCCGAGATACGGGTAGATGAACAACACTAGCAGATAGGCGATAAAAAGCCAATCATCAAATCCTTTTCTTTTGTACCAGGTCATTACAATTCCAATTGGGATCAGTGAAAGAAGGATGAACTTTGAGAATGTGGATAGCCACAACCAGCTTCCTCCCATCGTTGCAAAAAAATTCAGGAATACATAGTAGTAGTAATCAAGGTTCAGGAGCAACCACTCTGCGAAATTCTCCCCGCTCACGGCATCAGCATAAAATTTTAGAATGCCGGATGAAGGGATCGGAAACAAAACTGCATTCAGCAATAGATAGAAAAGTAATGCTGACGAAACAACGATACTGCTTTTCTTTACAGAGACAAGCAACCGACTTCTGTCTCCCTTCTTCATCACATACCTGAAAATAGAATGAAAGAAAACAAATCCTGCAGCGAGAAAAAGAGTAGCGCCTATTCCCCGAACACATAATGCAAAACCCCAGACTACACCCGTAAGAATAAAATGTAAAATATTTTTTCGTTCTGATTGAAATAATAAAACACCAAGAAGCATGAAAAATGAAAACGGAATATCTGATAGGATCTCTCTTTTAAATCCAATTGTTAGCGGGTTATAAATGATGATTAAGGTTAAAAGAATGCTTATGCTTTCATTGAAATATTTTCTGAAATAGAAAAAGGCAACGATGCCGAAAGCAAAAAAGAAAAAAGAGAGCGTTAACGAACTAACGAGGATTGAATCTCCAAAACACCACCAGGCAGAAGCCAGTATCAGCGGGAATCCAACAGGGTATGCCTGCAATGCATATTCACCGGCTTGCTTGTCAAACACAAGTCCATTGTCGGTCTGTGGCCTGTGTTCCAGTATGTTCCTGGCCTGTATGAAATACTGCGCAAAGTCGTCACCCCAGTCATGGCTGTCTTTTACATTGATGTAAAAAAGCGGCAATAACAAGCCTGTCAACAATAATAAAGCTAGGTTTTGGCTGAAAAATCTTTTCAATATGCGAAATTAAGTGCGAAAGGTAATAATACAAGGGCAGATTGAACACCTCAATTTTTCCTGTTTAATTTTCCCCAATTGCGACGAAATTGTATATTTGTTAAACTAAAAATCTACGTATGACGGAAACCATTCTTGTTATAGGATCCAACGGACAGATCGGTTCTGAACTGGTTGAAAAACTTCGTGAAGACTATGGCGCAAATCGTGTGATTGCTTCTGACATAAAGGAGGCAGATGCTGATACCAAATCACTTGGACCATTTGTACAAATGGATGCCCTGGATTCAAAACAGGTATTTGAGGTGGTAAAGAAGAATAAGGTCACACAGATTTACATGCTTGCTGCAATGTTGTCTGCAACAGCAGAGCAAAAAATAAAACCGGCCTGGAAGCTTAACATGGATGGTCTTCTCAATTTTCTGGACATTGCAAAAGAAGAAAAGCTGAAACTATTCTGGCCTTCATCAATAGCTGTGTTTGGTCCGACCACTCCACGAAGAAATACCCCTCAGCATACAATCATGGAGCCTACTACTGTTTATGGCATCAGCAAACTGGCCGGGGAAAGATGGTGTGAATATTATTTTCAGAAATATGGCGTTGACGTTCGAAGTCTTCGTTATCCCGGACTGATCAGCTGGAAAACAATGCCGGGCGGAGGCACGACGGATTACGCCATTGATATATTTCATGAAGCAGTTAAAAATAAATCTTATGAATGTTTCCTTGAAGCCGACACGATGCTTCCGATGATGTATATGGAAGATGCTTTGCGTGCTACCATATCACTCATGGATGTGGATGCGGCAAAAGTAAAAGTGAGGTCAAGTTATAATCTCGCTGCCATGAGTTTTACTCCTGAGATGCTTGCAGCGGAAATCCAAAAACACATCCCCGATTTTACATGTACATATAAGCCAGACATCCGTCAGCAATATGCCGACAGCTGGCCACAGCGGATTGATGATGGTGAAGCACGCGCGGACTGGGGCTGGAGCCACGAATATGATCTGCCGCATATGACGGAAGATATGCTGATGCACATTCAGCAGACTGTAGTACATTAATCAACCCCACCGAATTACTAATTAAGACATACTAATATCCGAATTACGAAAGGTGCTCAACTACCATTCGCTATTCGTTTGACTATATTCGTTATTCGAAGGGGTAATATTATTCCTTCACCACTCTCCCCCGCCATACTTTTTCGCCGGAGGTGGCCTGGAGAAAATAAATACCGGGAGGAAGGCCGGTCAGATCAATTTGCGCTTCATTTTTGGCTGTTGAAAATTGCCAGCTTCCGATTTGCATTCCAAAAATATTAAATATCCCAATTTCATTGGTTGCATTTTGTCCAAAGCTTATTGTGAACTTCCCTTCTGTTGGATTGGGATAAAGCAAAATTTCGGAAAGCGTTCCGGTAATTTCGGATTGATTGGTTGAAAGCATGCTGTCGCAGACCAGGAAATAAACATCATTATTTTGAACGGTAGTTCCCCATTTGGAATATCCCAAACAGGCCAGGCGCATATCAGCAAGCTGGGCAAAATAGGTATCAATTTCCTCCGTGGAAGTAAACCCAAAATATGCCGAACTCACGGAATCCAGCTGCTGATCCAATTTGGTGATTAGGATATCCCATTGTGTAATCTGAACTGGAACCCTATCCACCAGGTAAAATTCTTTTTGCGGGTCCTGAATGATTTGGCTGTAAAAAGAACCCTGGCTAAACAACTTCGACCAACGCAAAGTCCCGCCGGTATCTACAAGACTGATGCGGGATGCAACAGGGCTGCTGATGCTGTATGCAATATTGTCGAGGTAGATATAGCCAGAATCGGTGGCTATCATCTGGTGAACGCTTCCACCGGCATATCCATAAGTAAGATTGGTTGACCAGAGAATATTTCCCAATGTATCGGCCTTCATCATGAGTTTGTTTCCTGTCCACATGCTTCCACTCGATTGCTGTACCTCAATAATATAATGGTGATCGTCCGTTTCAATCATGTCTTTCACATATTCTCCTGCACCAGTACTATAAGGTAAAATAATTTCCTTCCATTCAATGCTACCGGAAGTATCCAACTTCATCAGGAGAATATTCGACAAATAGGGATAGTTCCACACACCTGCTCCAACAAGGTAACCACCATCACTTGTTTCATACACATTGACATTTTGGAAGTCAAGTGTATCAGCATATTTCCATACCGACATTACATTTCCTGCCGTATCAACCCTTGTTATATAAAGTGTATCAATGTACTGGTTTTGACTAATGAGAGAATCAAAAACTGCTACTACTATAAAATTGTTCTTTGAACCGGGACAAACTTCTCCATTCCCCAAAGGAAATTGCGGAATGGAACTGCTCAAACTGTCACCATACTTATTGGTTTTTATTATTTGCAGGTTCGACTGGTGTGTGTAAATATCATAGTATGTGCACATCACATAAAACCCTGAGTCAGCCGCTTGCAGAAAATAGCGGCCTGTGTTGCTGCTGGTGTCGCCGTATGCCTTCTCAAAAGTAATTTGCGCACCAACTGCTGAAACAAGAAAAATGAAAATACCTGTAAATAAATATTTTTTCATCTTTGAAAAATTTGAGACTGAAAGGTATAAAAATTTTCTCTCCATCGACCTCCCTTCGTCTCCCTGCTTTTTCCTACTTTCGCCCTTCCATCAATATGAATACCCAATCAATTTACATAACCAATTCACTCTCCCGCCAGAAGGAAAAATTTGAACCCGT
>CAYHHK010000088.1:2513-16959 GCA_964356415.1 uncultured Flavobacteriales bacterium | reverse complement strand
TTGATAAGATAGGATAAGTGTTTTGCTGTGCTTTGCTTTTAAACGAGCATGTTGCGACAGCAAAAATCAAAAGCAGAAATTTGATTAGTGTTTTCATTTTTGATGGTAGATTAAAATGGCTTTGAAAATATATTGCAAACAAAAATCCCGCTGCACCATAGGCACAAGCGGGATTTCTTAGTATATTGTATGTCCTTTCTACTAACTGTAGACTGTAGACTGTAGACTGTAGACTGTAGACTGTAGACTGTAGACTGTAGACTTTAGACTTTTAACATGTCTTTCAGAATTGGTACATCAAACGTATATAAATATTTTATTGAAAAAGCAAATCATAAATCATTAGTTTGAATTATTTGGGCAATGGATGAAAATGATGGGTGAATGGAAAAATCTCAACTTCTTCACAACAGCTTCTAATTAGAAATTGATTTGTCCTGCTGCTGCTTAAAAAAGGGTTACGAAAAAACCTCAAGGACATTCCTTATCTGAAGATTCCTGCCTTGTAAATACCCGTCTTTGCAAAAAAATACTGTAGCGAAGTCCGCAGTACACCCAACCCATAGGTGATGCTTCGTGCAAGGTTGATGGATGAACTTGATTCATCATACTTTGTAGGGCAGGTGACTTCTGCAACTTCAAATCCGGCAAAAAAAACCTGGGCCAGCATCTGGTTATCGAAAACAAAATCATCGGAGTTGGCGTGGTAGTTTATTTTTTCGAGAACCTCCCTGCTGAATGCGCGGTATCCGGTATGGTACTCTGAAAGTTTTTGCCGCATTAGAATGTTTTGAGCTAGTGTGAGGAAACGGTTGAAGATGTATTTGTAAAGTGGCATCCCTCCTTTCAATGCTCCCATGCCGAGAATGCGCGAACCAAGCACTACAGGGTAAACACCATTGGCAATAATACTTGTCATGGCTGCAATAAGTTTTGGCGTGTACTGGTAATCCGGATGCAGCATAATTACGATGTCGGCATTCAGTTCACGTGCTTTGTCGTAGCAGCTTTTCTGGTTGCCGCCATAACCTTTGTTTTCCTTGTGGCGAATGATGTGCCTGATGCCGAGATTTTGTGCTACATGAAAGGTATCGTCCTTGCTTGCATCATCAACGAGCACAACTTCATCCACAATATCAAAAGGGATTTCAGAAAATGTTTTTTCAAGTGTGGCTGCTGCGTTGTAGGCAGGCAGCACGACCACAACTTTTTTTGAGTGCATCATAAATAGAATACCAATCAGGTTTAGAGTGGAAAAGTACTAAAATGATAGATGGTATTTGATCTAAAACTTAAACCACGGAGATACACGGAGTTTTTTTTACTATGAACTCCCATGGTATTTGTGATTAAACTACACAAAATTGATAAGATATTTTCCCTAAAGCTTTAACCACATAGGCATATAGGGCACATAGGAAAATAACAACGGGAGTTGTATATGCTCTTTGTGCATATTCCTGTTTCTCCTAAGTCTTCTGAATAGTATTTGTCTATCATCACACAGAAACTCATGGAGTTTTCCTCTGTGAACCTCCGTGATTTCTATGGTTTATTCATTGAAGGCGGTCAAAATTCATTTTGGCAAATAAATGACCCAGATGTTATTCTTTCTCCGGCAGTACGGCCGGAGGTGTATCGGTATCGCTTGGAATAGCATGTTGGCCGGTGTGTGAAACGGGTTGCGTATCCGGAGGAATTACTTTTGCAGCGCCATTTGCATTTCCGTTCGCTGAGGGCGATATCGGCTCATAGGTTTTTTCATCCCAGGGGCGTTTGCCGAAAATTGTTTCCAGATCTTCGCGGAAGATGACCTCCTTTTCAAGCAACTGTGTAGCAAGTTTATTCAGTTCCTCCCTATGCGCCATTAGAAGTTCTTTAGTGCGCTTGTAAGCTTTGTCAATGAGTTTCTTCACTTCCTCATCAATAATCTCAGCAGTTTTTTCACTATAAGGCTTGTTGAAATTGAAGTCCTGCCCGCCGGAGGAATCATAGTAGCTTATGTTTCCGATCTTATCATTCAACCCAAAAATAGAAACCATTGCATATGCCTGCTTGGTAATTTTTTCAAGATCGCTGAGAGCGCCTGTAGAAATTTGACCGAACACAATCTCCTCAGCAGCCCGTCCACCTAAGGCAGCACAAATTTCATCGGTGATCTGTTCTGTTGTTGTGATCTGTCTTTCTTCAGGCATATACCATGCAGCGCCCAAAGAATTTCCGCGGGGGACAATGGTCACTTTCACCAATGGATGCGCAAATTGTAACAGCCAGCTAACAGTTGCATGTCCGCTTTCATGGTAGGCAATTACCTTCTTCTCATGTACAGTGATGATCTTGTTTTTTTTCTCCAGACCCCCGATGATGCGATCAACGGCATCAAGAAAATCCTGCTTTTCAATTTGGGTCTTACTTCTTCGTGCAGCAATGAGCGCTGCTTCATTACAGACATTGGCAATGTCAGCGCCAGAAAAGCCGGGGGTCTGGCGTGCAAGGAATTCCACATCCAGGGTTTCGACTACTTTCAACGGTTTCAGGTGAACCTGAAAAATTTCCCTTCTTCCATTCAGGTCAGGAAGTTCTACATATATCTGACGGTCGAAACGGCCGGGGCGCAACAATGCTTTGTCAAGCACATCTGCACGATTGGTAGCAGCAAGAATGATTACACCGCTATTACTTCCAAATCCATCCATTTCAGTAAGCAACTGGTTCAGCGTACTTTCACGCTCGTCGTTTGAACTGAACGAAGGTGATTTGCCACGGGCTCTACCAATGGCATCAACTTCATCAATAAAAATAATACAAGGGGCCTTTTCCTTCGCTTGTCTGAAAAGATCGCGTACACGGGACGCACCCACACCCACAAACATTTCCACAAAGTCAGAACCAGAAAGAGAAAAGAAAGGAACCTGTGCTTCACCGGCAACAGCTTTAGCCAATAATGTTTTACCTGTTCCTGGGGGGCCTACGAGCAAAGCACCTCTTGGGATCTTTCCGCCGAGGGTAGTATATTTTTTCGGATTCTTGAGGAAGTCAACGATTTCCATCACTTCGACTTTTGCTTCTTGGAGACCTGCAACATCATTGAATGTGACTTTTACAACAAGGTCTTTGTCAAAGAGTGTGGCTTTTGATTTTCCGATGTTGAATATCTGGCTTCCGGGACCTGCAGCGCCCATGCGACGGAAAACAAAAAGCCAGAAGAATAACAGCAACAAAATCGGAATTCCCCAGTTCATGAAAAATTCCCAGTATCCGCCATGGTCATCGTCGTATTCAAGTTTAGCGACCTGGTCTTTGGGCAGGTCCTTTTGAATTTCATCAAAATCTTTACGGAATGATTCATCCGGACCGGTATTAAAAAGGTAATGAGGTCCTGTATTTTCGGCACCACCAAAACCCTTGTACCGGATTTCTTTATACTTATCCTGTTTCAGTTTATCAGCTTTGATGTAAACGTGGCCAACTGACTTATTGATCACAACGATTTTCTCAACATCGCCTTCCTTGAGCATGGTATTCAGGAAATAATCTCGTGTTGTCTTTCGCTCCCCGCCACCCCAGTTCATAAATTGTGTGCCAATAATGGCAACAATTATTATTCCGTAAATCCAATAAAAATTAAAATTGAATTTCGGCTTACCGGGCTTCGGAAATCCGGAACCATCCTTGCCATCTTTCATTTCCTTGTGCGGCTTAGAATCTTTTGAACCGGTTTTCTGATTTTGATCGCTCATCTGTAAATTGTAGAAATAGTTTTTATGTCCCTGAATTAGAATAGGCCACCACCTGCTTGTGCGTGCCTCAAAACGAAACAACAAAGTTAGTGATTAAAAGTTACTGGCTATCTGCTGAATCTCAGCATCGGCCCAAAGCCGTTCAATGCCGTAAAATTCGCGTTGTTCGTGCCTAAAGACATGTACGACAACATTTGCATAGTCCAGCAGAATCCATTCAGCATTGGAAACTCCCTCTTTATGAAGGGGATATTCGTTTGCCTTATCTTTGACAAAGTCCACCACTGAATCGGCAATGGCTTCAACATGGGTTCTGGAATCGGCATGGCAAACCACAAAAAAATCGGCCACGGCATTTTTCACGTTTCTAAGGTCAATGCAAACAATCTCCTTGGCCTTCTTTTCAAGCATGCCATTAATGACGTGGTCTTTTAATTTTTCTTCAGAATTTTTCTTCTTGCTCTTCTTTTTAAGAACTTTAACGGAAGCAGGTTTTTTCGCTTTTGCCATCAAGGGATTTTAGGTTTCGGGACAAAGATACATCATAAACAGAAACGGTATAACTGTCATTTACTAACATCAAACATAAGGACGATCAGCAAGCCCGGATATTTTACTTTCTCCCGAATACTTGAAAATCACCTACCTTCGGCTCGGCACTCATGGACAAGGAACTTACCACTTTATTTACAGGAAGGAAGCTATTCAAGCTTGTGGAGACGAGCAGCACCAACCGGTATTTAAATGAGCTTGTGCAGCATGAATCGGTGCCGGAAGGTACAGTAGTAGTCTCCGGATACCAGGCTACAGGGCAAGGGCTTGGCGGAACTGCCTGGTTTAGTGAACCCGGGAGTAACCTGCTGATGAGTGTGCTTTTTCGCCCCGACTTTTTGCCGGTCCCAAAAATTTACCTGATCAGTAAGGCCATTGCTTTAGCCATCAAAGACTTTCTTAATGACCAGGGTATTCCGGCAAAGATCAAATGGCCGAACGATATTTATGTTGACGATAACAAGATATGCGGAGTCTTGATTGAAAACTCGCTACGTGGAAGTCAGGTATTGCAATCGGTATGTGGAATCGGGCTGAATGTCAACCAGCAGATTTTTCCACCCGGCATAGCCAACCCGGTTTCAATGAAAATGATTACCGGGAAAACCTATTCAGTGGATGATTGTCTGGCTGCGCTTTGTCGCCAGCTTGAAAAGCGATACCTGCAAATCAAATCGCAAAATTTCAATTACATCAACAACGATTATCTGAAATCGCTTTTCCGTTTTTATGAAATGAAATGCTTTGAAACAGCTGTGGAGAGATTCAATGCACAGATCATTGACGTTGAAGATGACGGCAGGCTGGTATTAAAAAAGGAAAATGGTACAATTCAACGCTTCGTCTTCAAAGAAATCAGATTCCTGTAAACTACTATCCGAATAAATATTTTCCATGAAATTCGGTGAAATAATTATTGGCTGGTATCACAAGAACAAGCGCAATTTACCATGGAGACGGACCAGCGATCCTTATAAAATCTGGCTTTCGGAAATCATACTACAGCAAACCCGTGTGGTCCAGGGTCGGAATTATTATGAGCGGTTTGTTTTAAAATACCCGAGAGTAAAAAATCTTGCAGCTGCCGACGAAGACGATATTCTGAAATTGTGGCAGGGTCTCGGCTACTACTCACGTGCACGCAATCTGCATCATGCAGCAAAAGATGTGATGGGCAGGTTCAAAGGAAAATTTCCGGTTGACTATTATGACATACGTTCGCTAAAGGGAATTGGCGACTATACAGCGTCAGCAATTGCATCATTTGCCTATCATCAGAAATATGCGGTTGTGGACGGAAATGTTTTCAGGGTATTGAGCAGGTATTTGGGCATATCAACTCCTGTCAATTCGGTTTCCGCAAAAAAGGAATTTAATGCAGCAGCAATATTGCTGATGGGAAATCATTCTGCTCATGACTTCAACCAGGCAATCATGGAATTCGGAGCTATTCAATGCAAGCCTGCCAATCCTTGCTGTGGAAACTGCCCGTTGAACGGTTCCTGTTTCGCCTTTTCAAAAAACAAGGTCGGTTTGCTTCCTGTAAAAGGGAAAAAGATCATGGTCAGAAAACGTTATTTCAATTACCTCTGTATTCATCATGGAGAAAGCATTGAGCTAAGAAAGCGGACGGGAAAAGACATCTGGAAAAACCTCTATGATTTCCCAATGATTGAAACAGAAAAAAGAATTTCAACAGAAAAACTTTTGCAGCTGGAAGAATGGAAAAAGCACTTTTCAAAAAACAAGATTTATCTTTTTTCGGAAAGCGAAACGATTAAACATCAGCTTACCCACCAGACAATTTTTGCAAAGTTTTTCGGGATCAGGGTATCGTCGGCGCTCAGTGTAGATGGATCAAAACCTGTGAAGAAAAAAAACCTGACTAAGTTTGCTGTTCCGCGGTTGATTGAAAACTACCTGAAGTCGGCTGCTGAAAAATAAATTCCTTAATCCTGAATATTTTCAGTTTCATTTATTAATTCGTTATTTGCCAAAGATTCAAAAACGCAATGCCAGTTCAGATCAAGGTTGCCGGTACGACTGCAGAACAGAAAGTATTTGTTGATTTTGCATTCAGGCATTACAAAGGCAATAAGTTTTGGGTTCCTTCTTTTAAAAAGGAGGAGTTCAAAGCATTACGTCCAGAAGCAAACCCGGCATTTGAATTTTGCAAAGCCAAATTTTGGGTTGCGTATAAAGACGGAATACCGGCAGGCAGAATCGGAGGCATCATCAACCAACTTGACGTTGAGAAGACGGGGGGGAAATTTGCACGATTCACCCGATTTGAGACCATTGATGACAATGAAGTTTCTTCAGGCTTATTAGTTGCAGCGGAATCATGGGCTAAAGAAAACGGAATGACGGCAATACACGGGCCCCTGGGATTCAGCAACCTGGACCATCAGGGCGTGCTCGTAGAAGGTTTTGAATATTTGCCATCAATCGCTTCAGAATACCATCATCCGTTTTATCAGAAACAACTCGAGCAAAACGGTTATCGTAAAGAAATGGACTGGGTGGAATTCAGGCTTACACTTTCTGATGTACCTGAAAAGGCAGTTCGCCTGAATGAGGCGATCAAGCAGCGATATGGACTTACAGTAAAAAGATTTAAATCTTCATCAGAGGTAAAAGCCTATGGAAAAAAGATCCTCGATCTGTTGAATGAAGCTTTTTCTGATCTTTTCAGTATGGTTCCGCTTAATGAGAAAATGAAAAATTATTATATCAACAGATACCTTGGTTTTATCAATCCTGATTTTGTGCTGGTTGTTGAGGACAAAGAAAAAAATCCTGTTGGATTTATCATCACAATGCCATCCCTTTCAGGTGCCATGCAAAAAGCCGGAGGAAGTCTTCTTCCGTTCGGTTGGTGGCATATAAAAAAGGCATTGAAACATCCTGAAGTTGTCGACATATTGCTTACTGCAGTGCATCCGAAGCTTCAAGCGCAAGGCGTTCCTGCAATCCTGATTACTGAGATGCAGCAGATCATGCTGAAGTCCGGTGCTAAATATGCAGAGACAACAGGAATCATTGAAACAAATCAGAAAGCAATACAGGTCTGGAAAAATTACGAGCACATACAGCACAAGAGAAAACGATGCTACATCAAAGTCCTGTAAAACCGAACCTGCTTATCAAAAGCTGAAAGCATATCCCAATCCAACTACGAAATCAGTTATTGGATCGTTGACATTTTTATCCTGCTGGATGAGGTAGTACAGGTCAATTGCATGCACCCGGTTGAATTCATATTCGACACCTGCGGTATAACGCATCTTGTCAACAATATGTCCATCATCATTCGGAGATGAGAGCATGTAGAAAAGTTCAGCAGAAAGGTAAGGTGCATATTTTTTATTAAGATCAATTTTCGCGGTGATTTTATTCCTGCTGTACCATGCAGGAATCCTCCCATGCTCACTTGAGTGGATATCCCGTTGCTGCTCCTGAAGGCGCGTTCTAAGCAGTATCTGAAGCCGGGAAAATTTAGTTTTGTAGCTGAGATCTGCATACAACCGGTGGCGTTTACTGTAGTAAGTGTACTGATTACTATTGATGAATCGGTAACAAAGCGCCACCTTGAATTTTTTCGAAATTGAATATTCCAGTCCTACATCGGTAAAATACTGAGCCAGGACGCCTCCATTCTGATTGAAACGAAACTGTTCTTCTACAGTGGCAGACAGTTTTTGTGAAAATTTGTGTTTGACAGCAATACTACCCCAGACACCGAAGTCGTTTTGCCGGGCAGATGAAGAAGAAATAAAGAATAGAACAAAAATAATGGAACCTGCAGTTGACAGTTTGCAATTGGCAAGTACATTGGTTGACTTTCTAATAAAATCATCCTGCTTCTTCAATAGCCAACTTATACCTATCATTTTACTCTGGCAGGTGCCTGTTTATGTAGGGTATCTTCGTAATAGTAAATCTTGATATTGGCAACGTCCCTTAGAAAATCGACTCTATTTACAGAAAAGCGGTGAATATCCAGTCCTGTACGTTTGCGCAAGTCAGCCATGAGTTGTTCATGATTCTCAGGTTTGATCATGTCGATGTTTTCATAAATAATATTTTTTGCCATTTCATTCCGTACCAGCCAGTTTCCATCGAGGGCGTAAGTGAAAGCGATCAGGATAAAATCGATGACGATGAGTTCAAAATAGGTTCCCTTACTCACCGCTGTTATCAAACCCATGGCAATGACAATGAACAGGTAGGTCATGTCCTTAGTAGAAATGCCTTCTGTTCTGTAACGGAGCATGCTGAATACTGCAAAGAGTCCAAAGGCCGCACCCATGCTCATGTCTACCTTGTTCAATAAATAGGTTATAATAAAGATTATTATATTGAAGAGGAAGAATGTGAAGAGGTAATCTTTTTTCCTGTAGATGCGGAAATAGATGAATCGCACAATGACGATCATACTGATAACGTCAATGAGCAATCTCCAGAAAAACTTGTCGCTCAGTTTGTCAAACATTTCAAATGTGGAAAACATATCACTCATTTTGCAAGTAGTTTATTTAGGTAAAGTAGAGTTGGTTTAAAACGGTTCTTTTTTATTTCAGGATGCAAACTTATCACTCCGAGGCAATATTTGCTGATTGATTTCTCCCTCACACGGTATTTTTTCATGAGGGCAATAAACGGGCTCTTATCAAGAGAAGATCCCTGTTTAACTTCAGCAATTACAAGCCCATCATACGTTTTTTGCGTTTTATCATCTAAATATGTCAGGTTGGTATCAATGGTCAGCCTTTCCTGAGTGGTCTTACTTACGAAGGTATGTCTTCGATAGTTTACCCAAATTCGTGCTTTGTATAGCGAAGGATCGTGTCCGCTGGTTTCAATCAGGAATTCACTGGCTTTTCCTTCAAGCTCTTTGACGATCTCATGGTGTTTGATCCTGTCCTTTACCGTACGGCCTTTATTGCTTTTAAATTTCACTTCAAAAAAGTGAAGATTGCTTTCCACATACTTTCTTGAACGGAACTTAAATCGGTTCTGTTTGCCATTGTGGTGCTGGAGATACAATGCAAAATTATCGGTATCGTAGTACAGTGTTTGGTAATTGCTGTAGCGGAAACCTGCAACTTCAAGGATTCGGTAATCCTTCAGCATATCCTGAAAAATCCGTGGAAGTAAAATGTCACGAAACATAAACTTCGTATCGACTCTGTCCTGAAGTTTTACGCTATCCATCTCCTTGAGAGAGATCGGATCAAAATCGATTAAAATATTTTCGTGGGGTAACAAGACTTAGTATTCGTATGTAAATTTCCTGATGGAGAGGATATTATTTTTGCCATCGTAGGTTCTGCGTTCTGTCTTCATTCCTTTGTTGTCATAAAGGTTTGTAACTTTCTTGTTTACGGCATTCGCGGCATCGAGGGTAATTTCGGCTATACGGTCTCCATTGGCATTGTAGGAATACATGTTCTTTTCGACCAAGGCTCCACTACCGTCATATTCCGTCTCTTCTATTTTATCGCCGGTAGAATTGTATTTGGTCACAAGCTTCTTTTTTATTTTCCCATCACCAGAATAATGAATTTCTTGAATTCTGTCACCGTTCTTATTGTACTCATAACTCTCATGAAATTTTACAATGCCGCTGTCATTGTAGTTAAGCTCTTCAACCAGATTGCCATCAGCATCGTACTTGTTATAAGTATCTTTCAAAGTAACTTCTTTCCCATCCTTTGTAAATGTTTTAGAGACAGAAACCGATTTGACTTTGTTTTTTTTGATGTCTTTTTTGCTTTGCGCGAATGCAAAAGCTGAAAAGGCAAATAGAAAAAGAAACAGCAGTAGCGATTGTTTTGATTTCATAACCCGATAAGGAAAAGGTTTATCTGAATGTTCTGATGGTCAACTCAGGTACCGTAACAGATTGACCATTTTTTGTGATCTCAACCGTAGCGAAGACAGGGACTTTGGGAAGGTTAAAATCAACAGTACCGTTTGCAGCGAGACCTGCGGTATCTTCGGTGTAGACATAAAGTTTATATGTACCCTTTTGAAGATATTTGAATTCATACGAGCCGTCATAGGAAGTCTTATAATCATTGTCATACGTGGTGTTGTCGTCGCCGTACAAAATAAAGACATCCTGATTCCGTGCAGGATAGCTATTTTCAAGAAGGCTGAAGCTATTGTCCCATTTTTCCTCAATTACCTTTCCTGAAATTGTTGACGTTCCCCCTTCGCCTTCATCTTTTTTGCAAGAAGAACCGATGAGGATTAGAATACAAAGGATAGATGTTAAGAAAGTTGTCTTCATACGAGAAGAATTTTAAACTAGAATGCAAATATGGAACTATTTTCCAATCCCCTAACTGAAGCAAGGAAGAATGGGAATTACAACGGATAAGATGATACGCTAAAACATCAAAAAAGTTGTGGTTGCTGAGGAAAAATCCTTTTTATAAGATTAATCCTTTTATAGTACTTTTAGCAGTTGAATCAAAGACTGATGAAACAAACTGAATGGGTCTCAAAATTTATTGAATTTGCTTCGTTTGATGAGTTACCTGATGAGGACAAAAAACTAATTGAACACGCCCGCAAAAGCGTGATGAGTGCCTATGCGCCTTATTCCCATTTCAGTGTAGGGGCAGCCGTTCTTTTGGAAAACGGAGTTGTCATGCAGGGTAATAACCAGGAAAATGCAAGTTATCCGATTGGATTATGTGCTGAAAGGGTTGCTGTTTTTGCTGCTGCGGCAAATTATCCGGGAGTGAAAATCAAGGCCATAGCCATTACAGCATTGTCGAAACAATTCCTGATTGACAAGCCAATAACCCCTTGCGGTGCATGCCGGCAGGCCATTGCTGAATACGAGCACCGGTATAAAAGCCTGATCCGGATGATTATGGTTGGAGAATCGGGTAAAGTGCTGGTCGCTGACAGTATCAAACAATTTCTGCCTTATGGGTTTGATGGGGATGACCTGAAAGCGAAGAAGATTTGAAGATGGGGAGATTTGAAGATTTGAAAATAATATGATTTGAGGATGGAACAGCCAAAGCCAATTAGCCTTCGATTGGTATGACAACCGGGCAAATATTTCTTGAGGAATCCATCAAAAGTTTCCGGGGATTAAAGTCTAATGCTGAGAAAGCCATAGAACAACTCAGTGATGCTGATTTACATTGGGCATATGATTCAGAATCCAACAGCATCGTCATAATCATGAAGCATCTTGCAGGCAATATGGTTTCACGGTGGACAGATTTTTTAACAACTGATGGAGAAAAAGCTGACCGTAACAGGGATGGGGAGTTTGAAGATGATTTTAAGAGTCGCGAGCAGTTAATGCAATACTGGAACCATGGCTGGAAAATTTTTCTTGAAACCCTGAATGGATTAAATGAAGAGGACTTATTAAAAATAGTCTATATCAGAAAAGAAGCTCATACAGTGGTTCGGGCTATCCAGCGACAACTTTCTCACTATGCATATCACTGCGGGCAGATAGTATATGTTGCAAAGCAAATCAAGGGGAAGGAGTTCAAGACCCTATCTATTGCGAGGGGAGAATCATCAAAATTTGAACCCACTCATACAAAGGCAATTTCTAATCTCTGAGGGCTTTTACGACTTTACTGCTTCAACCTAAACAGATATATTTGCCCACCCAAGCAATACTTATGGCGAAACTCAAATATTCAAAAGAAATTTATCTGAAATGGTACGAGGACATGCTCCTCATGCGCAGGTTTGAAGAAAAGGCAGGACAACTGTATGGTCAGCAAAAGATTAAAGGTTTTTGTCATCTTTATATCGGGCAAGAAGCGCTCGTTGCAGGCGCCATGAGCGTGCTGAAGCCCGAGGACAACATGATCACAGCATACCGTGACCATGCACATGCACTGGGAAAAGGAGTTTCAGCGAGAGCCGTAATGGCAGAGCTTTTTGCAAAAGCAACAGGATGCAGCAAAGGCAAAGGAGGAAGCATGCACATGTTTGATTCGAGCAAACGTTTTTTTGGCGGACATGGTATCGTAGGCGGACAAATACCTCTGGGTGCTGGAATCGGTTTTGCTGAAAAATACCTTGGAACAAAAAATGTGACCTTGTGCTACATGGGAGATGGCGCTGTACGTCAGGGTGCATTTCATGAAGCATTGAACATGGCGATGACATGGAAAATCCCCGTTATTTTCATAATTGAAAATAACAATTATGCAATGGGAACATCCGTGGAACGCACGAGCAATGTTACTGATCTGTATAAACTTGGCCTCAGCTACGACATACCATCAGAACCGGTAGATGGAATGAGTGTTGAAGATGTCCACGTTGCAATGGAAAAAGCAGTTTCGCATGCGCGATCCGGCAATGGCCCGTACCTTCTGGAGATGAACACCTACCGTTATAAAGGCCATTCCATGAGTGACCCCGCAAAATACCGTACCAAGGAGGAAGTTGAAGAGTATAAAGCAAAGGATCCTGTTGATATGGTTTTGAAGACAATTCTGGACAATAAACTTGCAACACAGGCTGATATCGATGCAATTATTAAGCGGGTGACTGATATAGTAGAAGACTCCGTTAAGTTTGCCGAAGAATCACCTTATCCTGATCCATCTGAACTTTATAAAGATGTGTATGTACAGAGTGATTATCCGTATATAATTGAATGATGTAGGATGTGAGATGTGATCCCGATAACTATCGGGAGTGAGATTAAAGATTAAAGATCGTTGATTAAAAAAAAATTGAACATATGGCTGAGATAGTGCGAATGCCCAAGATGAGTGATACGATGACAGAAGGTGTCATTGCAAAATGGCATAAAAAGGTTGGTGATAAAATAAAAACCGGTGAGCTCGTTGCCGAAATTGAAACCGACAAAGCCACAATGGAATTTGAATCCTATCAGGAGGGCGTTTTGCTTTATCGGGGAATTGAAGAAGGCAAATCGGCACCGGTAGATGGCATACTTGCAATACTTGGAAAAGAAGGAGAAGATTACAAAGCCCTTCTTGAAACAGAACTTGCGAAGGCCCCTGTTAAAAAAGAAGAGCCCAAAAAAGAAGTGAAGGCTCCGCAGCCAACACAGATGAAGGTTGTTGAGATGCCAAAACCGGCTGTGAAAGCGGCACCCATGCCTCAGCCATCAATGAAGAGCATTGCCACATCTGATTCACGATTAAAAGCATCCCCGCTTGCAAAAAGGTTGTCTTCTGAAAAAGGAATTGATCTCAATGCAGTGCAGGGAAGCGGCGAACATGGCCGTATTGTGAAACGGGATATTGACTGGTATAAACCGGGCAATGTTGTAGCATCATCTGCGAAAGAAAAAAAGGCAGAGCAAATCATGTTGCCCGATTCATTTATTACGGAAGAGTCGTATGATGAGGTGGCAGTATCGCAGATGCGCAAGACGATTGCACGCAGGCTTGCAGAAAGTAAATTCTCTGCTCCGCATTTTTACCTCACGATAGAAATTGATATGGAGAATGCCATCAGTACCCGCAATAGCATTAATGCCACTACTGAAACAAAGATCTCATATAATGACCTGGTGATCAAAGCTGCGGCATTTGCGTTGCGCGTGCACCCGAAAGTAAACTCGTCGTGGCTAGGAGATACCATCCGCACTAATCATCACGTAAATATTGGTGTTGCAGTTTCAGTGGAAGAAGGCTTGCTTGTTCCAGTTGTTCGTTTTGCAGACAGCAAAACCCTTTCAGAAATAAATGCAGAGGTGAAAGCATTTGCGCAAAAAGCAAAAGATAAAAAATTGCAGCCGGCCGACTGGGAAGGAAATACATTTACGATTTCAAACCTGGGCATGTACGGCATTGAGGAATTCACTGCCATCATCAATCCACCTGATGCATGCATACTGGCAGTGGGAGGCATCATCCAGAAGCCCGTTATTAAAGAAGGTGCAGTTGTTCCCGGTAGTACAATGAAGGTCACACTCAGTTGCGATCACCGTGTAGTTGATGGTGTTGCGGGATCTGAATTTTTAAAAACCTTCAAAGGGCTTATGGAAAATCCTGTGGTGATGCTGGGGATGGGGAATATTTAAAGAGAAGTTAAAAGTCAAAAGTTAGAAGTCACAAGTAAGCAGCCATTTGCATTCAGTATGTTAGTTTAATCTGCGGCAATTTTTTTTGTGATTG
>CAYHHK010000088.1:0-2413 GCA_964356415.1 uncultured Flavobacteriales bacterium | reverse complement strand
TCCATTGCATAAGTATTCGGAATCCCGACAGAAGGCAATGCCGTCGGAATATTCCAGAAAGTCGGAGGAATAGAATCCAGAAAGTAAGAAGTATCAGGAAGATTGTTTGTTCCATTCGGAGTGATGGTTCCACGCACATTGTTTCCGAATTCAAAATGGTTGGTGCCGGTGAGTGTATACATCCCATGGAAAAGGGACATGTTGCTTACATCATTCCCAACAAAATTCTGTCGGTCACTTTGGACTGTTCCGGAAGACATAATGACGCCATATAATTCTATCTTGTTTCTGAAAAAAGTATTGTATGGACCTGATGGACCCCAAGCCTGATCGATCTGCAGGTTCTGCGCAATATTCCCTTCGTACAAATTCGCAAATGCATAATGGCCATGAAGGGACATGTCTGAGGCATAATCCGAAATCGGTTCTGAGCGGTTAGGTTCACGGGAATAATTATAACCAAAAACGTTTCCATTCGCTCCCTGTTTTGAGATCATTGCATGGCGGAGCATTCTAAAAATATTATCCTGAACCAGATTCGAACAAGAATGTGAGGCCATCATAACACCATATCCACGCGTACTTGCTCCATCATATAAATATGCCTCATGAAAATAGCATCCCGAAATATCAATGTGAGAACTGTACTCAATATCTACATGAGCGCCAATGCTTTTTTCACTTTCCACCCCACGCATCCAGCAATTTGATGCATAATTAAAACTTACGCCATAATTAACACTTGGCGCCCCACCATCTTCGCGTATCATTTTAAAACATTCAAGTCCACAGTATTTTCTGGATACGATCTTCCGAATTTCCGGATTTAGCGACACATCAAAATCAATTCTCAATGCTTCGTGAATCCAAATTGTATCACCGCTGAGTGAATCAATCCACGAAAGATGTCCGACAGAAAAATCAGCCCATGTTGCAGGATTGGTATCCCATGCGCCGTTTACTTCGTGGATTTCGATTTCATCTCCGGCAGAAAAAAGGGAATCGGCGTTTACGATAATCAGTTGATTGGAACCCTTGCTGTAACCTGAAAAAACAGGTAAGAACAAATTAGATTGCCCATGAGAAATATTTATTGAATAGGAATTAGCGTTATTGAAGTTGAATGTAAGAAGTGTTGAATCGGACCCCGCACCACGAAGGACGATACTGTCAGGAAGGTTGATCATTGCATTCATCAAATAATTTCCGGGAGGGAAATATATGACGCCTGAATTCCCGTTAAGAGAGTTTATTGCACTTACTATGGCAAGGTGGTCATCGATCGTATCATTGGCAATAGCCCCGAAAGATGTTACATCTATGATATTTGTGTATTCAGGAATGCTTCCCTCAAACCCGGCCTGGTTCCATTCAAATCGAATACTGTCTGGAATTGTTTGCGCAGACGAAAGGGATGCAATTGCGCTAAAAAATAACGGTAGTATATATTTCATGATCGGGATTGATTTTAATAATTGTTTATACTTTTAATTTAATAAACACATTGAGACAAATGAAAAAAAAATTCCTTCACAAAAAACAAATTTGATTGCTACTTTTACCAAATACAATAGAGAACTTATGGCCACACACACCCATCTCCACAGTGCCGACGGATCGGCGCATCATCCACATCATCATGAAGAGCATTTCACACAAAGTGAATTTGTGAGAGATGTCGTGATCGGAATGGCAGACGGCTTAACAGTTCCGTTTGCACTTGCAGCAGGCTTAAGTTCTGTGTCTGTCGGGAATCATATTATTCTCACTGCAGGAATGGCTGAGATCATTGCGGGCTCTATTGCTATGGGACTGGGAGGTTATCTCGCAGGAAAAACCGAAGTGGAACATTATGACAGTGAATTGAAACGGGAATACAGGGAGATCAAAGAATTTTATGACGTGGAAATAAAAGAATGCAAAGACATTTTTGCTAACTACGGATTGAATGAAGAGAATCAGCAAAAGCTGGTTATGGAACTTGCAAAGAATGATGATAAATGGGTTGACTTCATGATGAAGTTTGAACTGGGGCTTGACAAACCGGATATCAACCGTGCAAGACAAAGCGCACGCAACATTGGTGTTGCTTATATTATTGGGGGAATTGTGCCATTGTCGGCATACTTTTTTACAGAAACACCGGAGTCAGGACTTATTATCTCCAGCATCATCACAATATTCTGCCTGATGATTTTCGGGTATTACAAAAGCAAGGTAACAGATCAGCCACCATTTAAAGGAGCATTCCGAACCATGCTTATTGGAGTACTTGCTGCAGGTGCAGCTTTCTTTGTGGCAAAATTGTTCAGCTGAGAGGCTTGTTCAGGCACTCTTATTATGCGGGACATAAAATAGTGTCATAAAGTAAATGAATTTATGGATTCCTCTCTCGTCTGAGCCGAGATCGGAA
>CAYHHK010000087.1:0-17475 GCA_964356415.1 uncultured Flavobacteriales bacterium | reverse complement strand
TCAATCTGCTTTGCCACCGGCTTGCTTGAGCCCAGCGCAGTAGCACCTGCATGACCGGCATTGATGTCCACTCGAATCAGGACAGGATTTTCTCCCTGATATTTTTCCTGTAACGTAGCAATGAACTTAAATGAATGAGCAGGAACTACACGGTCATCATGATCTCCGGTTGTTACAAGTGTAGGCGGGTATTTCACTCCTGCTTTTATATTGTGTAGAGGGGAATATTTATAGAGGTAATCAAATCCTTCTTTAGTTTCGCTGGAACCATAGTCGCCTTTCCATGCCCATCCAATGGTGAACTTATGGTAACGCAGCATATCAAGCACGCCTACATTCGGCAAGGCCACTTTGAAGAGGTCCGGGCGCTGTGTCATTACGGCGCCTACAAGCAATCCACCGTTGGAACGCCCGCCAATGGAGAGTTTGGCGGATGAAGTGTACTTGTTGTCAATTAAATATTGTGCTGCTGCGATGAAATCATCAAATACATTTTGCTTCTTTTCTTTTGTTCCGGCTTCATGCCATTTTTCGCCGAACTCGCCACCGCCTCGAAGACTTGGCATTGCGAAGACACCGCCATGTTCCAGGAAAACGAGTCTGTCCATTTTGAAATCAGGCGTCTTGCTGATCTTGAATCCACCATAGCCAAACAACAACGTAGGATTGTTGCCATCCATTTTTACATCCTTTTTATGTACGATGAACATCGGGATCCTTGTACCATCTTTGCTTTCATAGAACTTCTGTTCTGTGATATAATCATCGCTTTTGAAATTGATCTGCGGCCTGAAATAAACTTCGCTTTCCTGCATTCTGAAGTTATACTGATAAATAACCGGCGGTGAAGTGAACGTGGTGAGTGAGTAAAATAAATTTTGGTCCTTGTTGTCACCGCTGAGTTCTTCAACTGTTCCGATTCCTTCGATCTTGATATCCTTTACAAATCCGCCGCGCCTGTTATAAACCTTCAGCCGGCTTGAGGCATTTTCCATATACTGGCAAACAAAATTATAACTTGCAGAGATGACTTTCTGCATCACATTCTGTCCTTCTGCAATGATTACACGCGGAGGTGCTTCCGGTTTGTTGATGTCAATGGCAATGAGTTTATAATTGGAAGCGTCTTTATCGGTCCTGATGTAGAAGATGTTGCTGTCATTGTCAACCACATTATATTCATTCTTAAAATCACTTACCAGGGTGATCCATTTTCCATCGCCTTTCTTAAGGTCTTGCACCATGAGGTTATTTCCTCCTGACCCCTCAGAGCCCGATAGTACAAGGTAACGTTCATCTTCAGTAACACCTGCACCAAAGTTCCTTTGCGGATGGTCTTTGTCTGTATATATCAAAATGTCATACTTCTGTTCATTTCCAACCTGGTGAAAATAGACTTTATGATGCTGATTCGAACCCTTCAATACACTGCTTGAATCAGGAGCATCATATCGGGAATAATAAAAGCCTTTTCCCCGCCAGGAGATACCGGAAAATTTTACCCAATGCAGTTTGTCATGCCACTGTTTTCCATTGTCAATATTCATCACATAGATTTCGCTCCAGTCGCTGCCGGCGCGGGAAATGGAATAGGCGAGGTTCTTACCGTCTTTTGCAACTACAGCGTTTCCCATGTTCACAGTTCCATCTGCGCTCAAAGTATTCGGATCTAAAAACGGAACCGGCTTACCTTTCATATCCCGGATAATATTCAGCACATACTGGTTTTGCAATCCGTCATTCATATGCACGAAGTAATGATTGCCGCCTTTGAAAGGCACTGATGACTTAGGATAATTCCACAATTGCGTCAGCCGGTTTTTGATTTCGCCGCGAAATGGAATTTTTGAAATATAGTCTTCAGTAGTTTTGTTCTGCTGTTGAACCCATGCAGCGGTTTCTTCGCTCCTATCGTCTTCCAGCCAGCGGTATGGGTCAGGGACCTTCGTGCCGAAGTATGTATCAACGGTATCAGTTTTCCGGGTTGGAGGATATTTTAATTGTGCTGTTGCGCAAAATGAAAAGAGCAGGACAGAGGCAAGCAGAATATTGTTTTTCATAAAGATTTTTGAGGGACTAAAAATAGGGAAAGAAAAGGGAATCAATTAAAAGTATTTGGTAGTGGCTCAGTTTGATAGATTCCTCTCTCGTCTGAGACGAGAGAGGAATGACATACTTTAAATTGTGTGTTGGCGGAAGAATAAAATTGCTGTCAGGGGGCAAATTTATTCTTCCGCCTCCCGATACCTGCCCGACTGCCCACCTTGATGAATCGGTCGGACGGGCTTCATTCAGGCGGGGCTATCGGGATTCTTCGTCCTATTCAGGGTCATTCGGAACGGAGTGAGGAATCTCAAGAAACCAATCTGAGCCACTAACAAGCATTCGTTAATGAGTTCGAATTAACCTTTGGCGATTTTTATTAAAGGATTAATTCACTTTCAACACAAACCTGAATGGATAATGCGCCGCATCGCCTGCACTTTCAACACCTATCCGATTGCTTACAGTTACCTTTTGGGGATCAACGATGAGTTTCCTGTCTTCAATCCAGATTTTATCTGAGCGCAAATCAAGGCCCGAGTGAATTTTATTGATGCCCATTGCAACTCCTACCGTTCCCGGTCCTCCGGAAATATTCTTTTTGAGCTCTTTCATTCCCCTCCGTTTCAATATTGTTTCAATGCCATGTGTGGGATATAGGGCACGGATCAAAACAGCATCGGGAATTTCTTTTTTATTGGTAACTACGTTGAACAGGTGATGAATTCCATAACAGATATAAACATAAGCCGTTCCTGCATCAGCATACATGTGTTCGTTACGCGCTGTTCTTTTTCCTCCGAATGAATGCGATGCGCGATCAGTCAGGCCGATGTATGCTTCAGTTTCAGTGATGATTCCGCCGGTAAGTTCGTTGTTAAAGTTCGTAAACAAATATTTCCCCAGTAATTCACGCGCAATCAAAACAACGTCATCTCTATGATAAAAATTTCTTTTCAGCTTCATAACCGCTTATTCCTGATTGCCTGTTGTCTATTGGCTGTTCTTTTAACTTCTAACTTTTGACTTTTAACCTCTCTTCACCCGTTCCACTTCAACAAATTCCCTTCTGCATAAGAGATTCTTTCATTGTCAATCAGCCACTCAATCACCTTGATACTCTTATCCTGCCTGGCTTCTTTTATGTGGTTCACGAGTTCATTCAGTTCAAGCGAGTGACTTACCAACGTGAGCTTTATTTGTGTTTGTATGGTTTCAAATTCGAAATCACTGACGCCAATTTTATTTCGCTTTAGGCAATAGTCGCAAACTCCGCAACGCTGATCTCTGATCTCTCCGAAGTACTCAAGAAGCATCTGGCTTCTGCACTTTGTAGGCTGCGTTGTGTACCGGATCATAGCACGAACGCGTTTCATAAAGCGTTCTTTTCGAAGTGCAAGATTTTGTCTGTCGATATGTACATCTCTTTCATCCAGGCGCTCTTCTGTAAATGTTAGTTGCGGTGCATCTGTTGCAGGAACATAGCTGAGTATCTGAAGTTTTTCAAGTTGCTTAAGCGATTCAATCAATTCATCTTTGGAGATTCCTGCACGTTGGCAAAGCATATTTTCATTCACCTGAACATAATCATCAAAGACTCCTTCATGTGAACGTAATATTGTTTTTATAAGATGATCAAATTTCGAATGGCGAACCTGAAATTCATAAAGCTCATCATATTTTGCAATGATGTGCAGTCTTGAATGGAGATCGGCTGCATCGCTCAGCGCCAGCAGCCCTTCCATTTCCAGCACTTTTATGCATGGATGCACGGTGGCCGGCAGCATTTTGTAAGATTTGCTGAAATGCGTAATGTCGAAATCATAGCTCACGCCTTTGCCCGAACCTACCGGCAACTGGTAGTAGTTTGCAAGTGCATTATAAACACGAAGTATTTCTTTCGTCTCAGGAAAACTGAGTTGTGCACGATAGGTCAATTCTTCAATGTCGCTTTGGTTGTATAGCAATACAGCGTATGCTTTTTCTTCATCACGTCCGGCGCGTCCAGCTTCCTGGAAATAGGCTTCCGGACTTTCAGGCAGATCAAGATGTACCACGAAACGTACATTGCCTTTGTCGATGCCCATGCCGAAAGCGTTTGTTGCCACGATGACGCGTACTTTTTCGTTCATCCAGTCTTCCTGGACAGTGCTGCGGATTGAAGCACTCAGGCCGGCATGGTAATAAGAAGCTCTTATTTTTTGCTTTTGTAAATATTCAGCTACCTCTTTGGTTTTTTTTCTGTTGCGAACGTAAATAACTCCTGTTCCTCTGACATTGGAAATCACATTGAGTAGTTTTTTCATTTTGTCTTCCTCATGGAAAACGACATAGGACAAGTTTTTCCGCTCAAAGCTTTTTCTGAAAATATTTTCGGTTTTGAATTTGAGCTTTTCCTGTATGTCTGACTGCACCTCAGGAGTAGCTGTTGCAGTAAGTGCAAGTACCGGTGTGTCCGGAATCAATTCTCTAATGTCTGCGATCTGCAAATACGGCGGACGAAAATCATATCCCCATTGAGAAATACAGTGAGCTTCATCAATGGCAAGCAGGTTCACTTTCATGTTTTGAACAGACGCGCGGAAAAGTTCCGTTGCAAGCCGTTCAGGTGTAACATATAAAAACTTTGTTTTCCCGTAGGAAGCATTTGCCAGTGCAATTTCAATTTCATTGCGTTTCATACCGCTCATGATGGCAACTGCAGGAATTCCTTTTTTCTTCAGGGCTTCAACCTGATCTTTAATGAGCGAGATCAACGGAGATACCACAATGCAAACCCCTTCATTTGCCATTGCAGGAACCTGAAAGCAGATTGATTTTCCACCGCCCGTTGGCATCAGCGCAAGGGTATCCCTTCCTTCCAGTACCGAAAGAATGATGTCTTCCTGCAGCGGCCTGAAAGTACTGTGACCCCAGTAGGCTGTAAGTATTTCGATGATCTTATTTTTCACCAGTAAACTTTGAGTTGAACATCAGTTCGAATTATAATTGATAATAAACCCCAAATAGCCACGAAGGCACAAAGACACAAACTTTTAACAACCAATGAATTTGTGAAATTGCCAGGCATTACAATTTCTCGATCAGATATTGGTAGAGCTTTAACATTGATTCTATGTCTTTCTTATGAACCTTTTCATCAGGTGTATGTACGTTGTCTTCGGGGGCGCCAATAAAACACCAGTCAATAGGGTAGGGGGCTTTCTGAATTTCCGTGCCGTCACTTCCGCCACTCCCTTCCACCTCGAGTTGAAACGAAATTCCACTTTCTTTAGCGAGAGAAATGATTTTTTCTACGTACACTTTTCTTGGTATTCCGGTATCGCGCAAACTGATCACAACGCCATTCCCATGCGGAACACCTTCAGTCACCCATGTAATATCGGAAATGAGTGACTGTTTCACATTAAATTTTTCGTACAAAAACTTCGCAAGATATGATGCGCTGCCACCGCCATGTTCTTCCCAGCAACTAAAGGCAATTGCTCCGTCGGTCATTGTTTCGCAGAGTTTCAGTGCATTCCATACGCCAAGCCTGTTGTCGAGGTAGCAGCATTGAACATAATTTTCGTCTTCGCGGAATACCGGTTTGTAAGTTAGTTCAGTGCCGCGGTCAATTTCCCTGTGGTACTTGCACAAAAGTTTGCCTTCGTTTTTGTCATTCACGAGTGAACATTCAATTTTGCCCTGACTGTCAGCTCCAAGCAGAATTGCTCCCGTCTCGGCAGCAGGCCCTCCGATTTTCACCAGCTGATTTTTATAACGGACTGTATAACCGATAGAATCAATGTGTGCATAAACAGCAGTACGTGGTTTCCCGAATACCAGCACAATACAATTCTGAAACCCATCTCCTTCAAATACCTGTGGTTGCGATTTCCAGTTCTTGCTGTTTGCTTTGATATAATCAAGTAAGAATGCACGCATCGCCCCTTCGTTTCCTGAAGGTGCATGGATGGCACAAAGTTGTTTTAGCAATTGCATAATTCAGCTTATTGGTTTCGAAGAAAATATAACTTGTCATCAAGGATATTTTCCTCATGTATCTTTTTAGAAAAATTAATCTGTGGCGCCTTTATTCCGGCATTCAAAAATTTAGCTGCGATGAAAATCCTGGCTTCATCCCAGAGATTTTGATCAATAAAGTGTTCGAGCGTAATCCTTCCGCCTTCAACAATTACAGATTGAATATTGCGTTTGTAAAGTTCAGTGAGAATGGAGTCCAACGTGTTTTTTTTGAGGTCAATTTCAATCCACTCATTAACTTCTGTCTTTAAATTTATTGTTCCTGAAAAAACTAACGTTGGTGCATCGTTATTAAGGACATTCGCATTCGCTTCAATTGTATTTTCCGGGTCTATTATAATTCTTATGGGATTTCTACCGGTCCATTCGCGCACGGTGAGTAGTGGGTTGTCAGTCTTCACAGTATTGGCCCCAACGAGTATTGCCTGTTCTTCGCTTCTCCATTTATGAGAATGCTTATGCGAATAGGCATTGCTGATCTTTCGGTTTTCTTCTGTCGCGTTCGCGGGAGCAATAAACTGATCAATGCTTTGTGCCCATTTCAGTATAATGTAGGGACGTTTCTTTTCGTGAAAAGTAAAAAAACGTTTGTTGATCTCACGGCATTCTTTTTCCAGAATTCCCTTGTGAACTTCAATGCCAGCAGCTTTGAGTTTTTTTATCCCTTGCCCATTCACTTCCGCATAAGTATCGGAGCATCCGATGGTGACCTTTGGAATATTTTTTTCAATAATAAGATCAGCACATGGAGGCGTCTTGCCAAAATGGGAACAGGGTTCCAGTGAGACGTAAAGATGTGATTGCTTCAGAATGTCGGCTCCGTGTTTTTGAATGGCTTCATTGATCGCATTCACCTCAGCATGTGCTTGACCAAAATGCTGATGAAATCCTTCGCCAATGATTTTGCCATCATGTACGATCACGCAGCCAACGAGCGGGTTGGGCGCTACATTGCCCAGTCCGTTTGAGGCAAGCTCAAGGCAGCGGGACATATACAGTTCGTCGGCAGTCATTGTTTGCGAAAGTAACGTTTTGGTTTTTCTCTTCAGGAAAAAATAATAAGGATATTACATTAGACCGGAGAAGCACTTTTGCCTTTCTTTGCGTCAGGGATGAAAACAGTCAGTGCATTTATAGAGCAGGCAAAACAGGAACTTCAGCATTTGTACGATGAGTCTGAATTGCAGCATGTCATCTTTTTAGTGCTTGAAGAAGTTCTGGGTTTCTCCCGGACTGACTTGCAATTGCGAAGTAGTCAGGAACTTGATGAAAAATCAAAGGAAAGGTTAGACGATTTTATCCGGCAATTGAAAGCGGGCAGACCGCTGCAATATGTTTTGGGATATGCATGGTTTTCAGGGATGAAATTTATTGTTAACGAAAACGTATTGATTCCCCGCCCCGAAACCGAAGAGCTTGTAGAATGGATAATTTCTCATCACGAAAATCTTAATGGTTTTCGGGTTCGGGACTCAATACTCAATACTCAATACTCCGTATTTGATATTGGTACCGGAAGCGGATGCATTGCAGTCTCTATCAAGAAGGCATTGCCTGCTGCTGCTGTTCATGCAATTGATATTTCTGAAGAAGCGCTTCTTGTTGCAAAGCAAAATGCAGAAGTGAATGCGGCCGTTGTTAATTTTTTCAAAGGTGATATTTTATCAACGGATTTTCAAAAGGCTGTTGGAGATAAGTTCGATATCATCGTGAGTAATCCTCCATACGTAAGGAAAAGTGAAATGAATTCAATGGCTCCTCAGGTCAAAGATCACGAGCCACATACCGCACTTTTTGTTGATGATGAAGACCCTTTGATTTTTTACAGCGCAATCGCTGACTTTGCAAAAACACATTTGAAAGAAGGAGGACAGCTTTTCTTTGAGGTCAACGCAACCCTCGGCACGGAGATCAGAGATCTTCTATTAAAAAAGGGTTTCCTAAATGTCGAGTTAATAAAAGACATCTCCGGCAATTTTAGAATGGTTAGGGCCATTCCTAACCACCAAACGACTTAATCACTTAATCACTTCATCACCTAATCACCTAATCACCTAATCACCTAATCACCTAATCACCTTCTCACCTTCTCACCTTCTCAACCAATCAACTACTCAACTACTTCCCCATACAGATCAAACTCCGCCGCCGAAAATATTTTCACAATTACAAAGTCCCCAATACGTGTATAAAATTTTGTGGCATCGATCAATACTTCATTGTCTACCTCCGGTGAATCAGCTTCAGTTCGACCGATAAAATAATTTCCTTCTTTACGGTCAATGATCACTTTATAGGTTTTGCCAACCTTGGCTTCGTTTATTTCAGCAGAAATTGTTTCCTGAATCTGCATCACCTCCTCTGCACGCTGCCTTTTTACATCATCCCGGACATCATCTGTAAGTGAAAAAGCATGAGTATTCTCTTCGTGGGAATAAGTAAATATCCCAAGTCTGTCGAAACGAGTTTCCCTTACCCAGTCTTTCATCTCTTCAAAATCTTTTTCTGTTTCACCCGGATAACCTGCTATCAATGTTGTACGGATTGCAATGCCGGGAACTTTTACCCTGATCTCATTCACCACTTCAATTGTTTTTTCTTTGGTGATACCTCTGCGCATGCTCTTCAGCATATTGTTTGTGATGTGTTGCAGAGGAATGTCAAGGTAGTTGCAAATGTTTGCGCGTTCGTTCATTACATCCAGCACGTCCATCGGAAACCCGGATGGAAATGCATAGTGCAAGCGGATCCACTCGATTCCTTCCACATCACTTAAATGGCGGAGCAGCTCAGAAAGGTTTCTCTTTTGGTAAATGTCCAGTCCGTAGTAAGTAAGGTCCTGTGCAATCAGAATTAATTCTTTCGTTCCCTTCGCTGCAAGCTGTTTTGCATGGCTGACGAGTTCTTCTATGGGTATAGAAATATGTTTCCCGCGCATTAACGGGATTGCACAAAACGAGCATGGCCGGTCACAGCCTTCGGAAATTTTCAGGTATGCGAAATGCTGTGGTGTTGTTAGCAATCTTTCTCCAATAAGTTCATGCTTGTAATCAGCACCGAGGGAATTTAATAGTTTGGGAAGATCCCGAGTTCCGAAAAATTCGTCAACATTCTTTATCTCTTTTTGAAGATCCGGCTTGTAACGTTCGCTCAGGCATCCGGTGACGATTAACTTTTCAATTTTGCCTTCCTCTTTTGCCCGCGCATATTCAAGAATGGTATCTATGCTTTCTTCTTTGGCATTGTCGATAAATCCACATGTGTTGATGATCACAATTCCAGCATCTTCATCCGTGGATTCATGCGATACATCAAACTTATTGGCGCGGAGTTGCCCCATCAAAACTTCACTGTCGTAGATATTCTTACTGCAGCCTAAGGTGATTACGTTAATCTTGTTCTTCTTGATCGATTTTGTTCTCATCCGGCGGCGAAGGTAACCCTTGTTTTGAATTCATTCACCTTGAGGCATTTGTTGGTGTCGAATCAGAAGTGTTTAATCAAAAGAAATCCTCGTGTAGCCTCAGGCAGGGCGGGGTTAAATTAAAATAATAGCCACGAATTTCACTAATTAACACGAAACATTAACGCGAAACATTGTTGCATTACATGTTTCGATTTGTGATAATTCGTGGTCCCGTCCAGATGTGTTGGGAGTAATCGGGATAGTGGCAAGATACCTCGTCTCGCCTTAGGCGAGGCGGGGTCATTTATTGTTTATTTATTAATTAGATTTCTTCGTGCCTTAGAGCCTTAGTGGCTAAATCCTTAAAATTTCGTTTAGCCCAAAAATATTCATAATAGGGTCACAGCCCACTTGTTCAGTAGAAACATTTATATTCGCAAAATTTAAATTTCAACTTAATACATTTACAATGACTGATTTTACAAAACTCCTTTGCTATCTTGGAATGTCTGCAATACTGTTTTCTTCTGCAGGATTTGCTCAAGAGCTGCTTACTCCGGAAGCACAAAAAAAAGTGAACCAACTGAAACTCAGTGGTCAGCTTACCGGTCACGAACAATTAATCAATCAACATCCTTCCAATGCCAGAATTACTCCACCTACGCCTAATCAGGCAGGTGAGCTTTGTAACTGCTGGATCGACAGGGATACATCATGGACAATTGTACCATTTGATTGCGCCGGTGCAAGCGGTGGCCCCGGTTTGGCGCCGGAATACAGAAATGATGACTGGTCGGCTTGCGTCGGTATTCCCTTTACTTTTTGCTTTTACGGACAACCGGTAGATTCAATATTTATTAATAACAACGGTAATGTATCAATCGGTACCAACTATTCAACTTTTACCGCCAATTCGTTTCCGGACGCAACCTACAGTATGATTGCTCCGCTCTGGAGTGACGTAGATACCCGTGGCCCTAATAGCGGCCTCGTGTATTATAAAATGACAACTCAGCATATTATTGTTCAGTGGGATGCAGTAGATTATTTTAATTCTGATACCTCATTCGGAGGAACCAATCACCAGAGTTTGTTCAATACTTACCAGTTGATTTTGACCAATGGAACTGACCCTATCCTTCCTACCGGACAGAATGTTTCCTTCTGCTACAAGGAAATGAACTGGACTACCGGTGACGCTTCAGGAGGAGTGAATGGATTTGGTGGTACACCTGCAACCTGTGGAGTGAATCAGGGCAATGGAATAGATTATTTCCAAATCGGATTGTACGACACCTCTTTGACCATTTGGGACGGACCTTATGGCCTCAATGATGGAATTTATTCTCTCAGCAACCAGTCATTCAACTTCAACGTTTGTGATTCTTCAAATACACCTCCCATCGCTGTGGCAAATTATGTTTGCGATACACTTGTATTATGCATTGGAGATACAGGATATGTTAATGCAGGATATCTTTCGCCTGAGCCCAATCAGGTAACCTCCATTGCAATGGATACTATCGGACTTCACGGAGTTTCAATCCTCAGCGATTCAATTGCGAATCTTGCCGGCACCAATCTGCAGATCATCGGACAGCCCGGTAATGAAGGTTATCATTTATTGCACCTATATGCTACAGATAATGGAACACCTCAGCAAACTACTGCCTCTTACATTGTCGTAAGTATCATCAATTGCGGAGTTGGAATCTCTGATCCGGAAGCAACAGGTATTCTTCAGATTTCCCCCAATCCGGTTTCTAATTATGTTACCGTAAGCTACTCTTCTGTTGCAACTGCAGCAATTACAATCGAAATGCAAAATGCACTTGGACAAACCGTCAAAAGAATTTCATTGGATCCGTCTCTTTCTTTCACCAGAACTATTTCAGTTGAAGATATTCCTTCGGGAATATATTTTGTGCGTCTTTCATCGGCAGCCGGGACATTGGAGAAGATGTTTGTAAGGCAATAAAATTTCTTTTAAAAAAAGCAAAATGAGCTTATTTTCGTGAAAATGGGAGTGGCTTTTTTTTAATTGTAATTTTTTTGGATTGATTGGAGCAATTATTAAGTTTGTAATCTTTTCAATTCAAATTTAATTTCTAACTCAAAAACAACACAACAAACATTATGAAAAACGGTAAATTATTAATCGGAAATCTCATGATTCTCTGCCTGCTTGGAACATGCTTAGCAAATGCACAGGATTCAAGTGATAAAAAAGGTAAAAAAGCCGAGGATATAAAGGTCACCATGGAAAAGGTGAAGGAAAAATGCAAAAATATTCCATTGGAAAAACGCATTACAATTACCGTGGCCCGGTTTAATACGACTGTAGGAAATGCACCAAGGGACCTCGGGCAAAATATGGCAGCGATGCTTACCAATGCACTGGGTGAAGTGAATTGTTTTAATGTGCTGGAAAGCCAGGGTAACATGAAAGACCTTACGAATGAAGTTGATTTCGGCTCATCCGAGTACGCCAGCGGAGAAAGTGCAGTTGAAAAAGGGCAAATGAAAAGTGCACAGTTGGTAGTAACAGGTGAGATCACTGAGTTTAATAAAAAGAGCAGTAACAACAATTATTTTGGGTATGCAAATAAAAGCAGTGCTTGTCACCTCGGGTTTGTCATCAAACTTGTAAATCCACGTACGCGGGAGATCTTAAAAAATCACTCTTTTAATGTGGACGCCAAGACAGGATCCGGAAGCAGCTATTCATTTTTCGGAATCAAGATGACAAGTAATGGTGAAGACGACCCTGCTGTTGCCAATGCACTAGAACAAGGCGTTATTCAGGCTGTAGAGTACATCACAGATGAAAAGGAAAGTATCCCGCTGCCTGCAGCGAAGGGAACGGAAGCAGCAGCCGCTGAGAATAAAATGTCAGTTGTTGTGATCACAGGGATTGAATATGAAAAGGTTAAACCGGTAATGGAACAGATTAAGAGCACTTCAAAAGTAACCGAGGCATCCAAGAGTTTTGACAATAGTACCCTCACTGTTACCGTTCATCACAAAGGTACCTCTGATGATCTGGCAGATGCGATTGCTGCCAAACTTGGTAGCCAGTATAAAGTAACGGGAGTAGTACCGGGAAAAATCAAAATGACGGCAAAATAGCAGCCGAATCCCCCGTATCCTCAGATGGGGCTGAAAATGATAAAAGGGGGCTGAAGATTTTTTCATCGTCATCTTCAGCCCTTTTCTTTTTATGAACAATTGGCATTACTTTTTTCTTTTCGGTATCTTCGCTGAACTGTAAGCCGCGTAATTTCCAGGCCACATTTCCAGATTTACAACATGCAATTTTCCCACCTCCACTCTCATACACAATTCTCTCTTCTCGACGGCGCAGCAAGCATCTCTGGTCTTTATAAGAAGGCAGTGAAAGACAATATGCGCGCAATTGCAATCACTGACCATGGAAACATGTTCGGTGTATTCAAGTTTGTAGCAGAAGCAACCAAACATAACAAAGATGAAGTCAAAATAAAACCAATTGTTGGCTGTGAGTTTTACCTCGTCGCCGACCGCCACAAAAGACAATTTACAAAGGAAGTGAAGGATGAACGGGCACACCAGTTATTCCTTGCGAAGAATGCTGAAGGGTACAAGAACCTGATCAAGCTTTGTTCGCTTGGTTACATGGAAGGACTTTATGGAAAGTATCCGCGTATTGATAAGGAACTTGTGCTGAAGTACCACAAAGGCCTGATCGCAACCACGTGTTGCCTCGCTGCAGAAGTGCCGAGAGCGATTATTAAAAAGGGTGAGGCTGAAGCAGAGTTAATATTCAAATGGTGGCTGGACTTATTCGGCGAAGATTATTACATCGAACTTCAGCGCCATGACATTCCTGAACAGAGAATTGTAAACGAAGTTTTACTGAAGTGGTCACTGAAGTACAATGTGAAGGTAATCGCTACCAATGATTCTCATTACGTGAACCAGGCAGATTCAAATGCACATGACATCCTCCTTTGTATCAACACGGGAGAAAAGCAGGCGACTGAAAAAGCAAAAGACGGCGATGAGGAAAATAACCAGAAGGGCAAACGATTTGCTTTTTACAACGACCAGTTTTATTTCAAGACCACTGAAGAGATGTCAACGCTTTTCAGTGATGTTCCTGAAGCAATTGACAATACCAATGAGATCGTTGACAAAATTGACCTGCTAAAACTGAAGCAGGATATTCTCCTTCCGCATTTTAAAATTCCCGAGGGTTTTAAGGATCAGGATGCATACCTCGAACACCTAACCTATACCGGAGCCAAAGAAAGATACAAGGAAATAACACCGGACGTTGAAGAGCGATTGAAATTTGAACTATTTACCATCAGGACGATGGGTTTTGCAGGATACTTTTTGATCGTATCGGATTTTATCAAACACGGACGTGATGTAGGCGTGTTTATTGGCCCCGGCCGCGGAAGTGCTGCGGGTTCAGTAGTGGCTTATTGTACAGGCATCACTAACATTGACCCCATCAAATATAATTTGCTCTTCGAAAGATTCCTGAACCCTGACCGTAAGAGTATGCCCGATATTGATACTGACTTCGACGACGTCGGCAGGCAAAAAGTAATTGATTATGTAGTTGAGAAATATGGCCGTAATCAGGTAGCGCAGATCGTTACCTATGGTACCATGGCCGCCAAGATGAGCATCAAGGATGTTGCACGCGTGCTTGATCTTCCATTGCCTGAAGCCAATGCGCTTGCAAAGCTGGTTCCTGAGCGTCCGGGTATCGAGCTGAACAACATCATGACAGCTCCACTCGATGGGGACAAGGGATTAAAATCATTTTTGCAGAGCGATGAAATTGAAGACGTAAAAAAATTGCGAAAAATTGCCGAGGGAAAAGACCTGCAGGCCGCTGTAATCAAGGAAGCACTGATTCTTGAAGGAAGCGTTCGAAATACCGGCATTCATGCTGCAGGAATTATCATTGCTCCGAAGGATCTCACAGAAATAATTCCTGTTTCCACTTCAAAGGAAACAGAATTACTCATTACACAATATGAGGGGAAGATCATTGTAGATGCAGGTGTGCTCAAGATGGACTTTCTTGGTTTGAAAACACTCACCATCATCAGAGATGCACTCGTACTCATTGAGCGGCATCATGGTGTAAAGATCGACATCGACACCATCCCGCTCGACGACAAAAAAACGCTGGAACTATACCAGCACGCTGAGACGAATGGAACATTTCAGTTTGAATCGGTTGGTATGCAGAAGTACCTGAAGGACCTAAAGCCCGATAAGTTTGAAGATCTCATTGCAATGAATGCGCTTTTCCGTCCGGGTCCGCTTGCATATATTCCTGAGTTCATTGATCGGAAACACGGAAGAAAAAGGATCGTGTATGACGTTCCTGAAATGGAAGAGTATTTAAAGGACACTTATGGGATCACCGTTTACCAGGAACAGGTGATGTTGCTTTCTCAAAAGCTGGCCGGCTTTACAAAAGGCGAAGCGGATGTGCTGCGCAAAGCAATGGGAAAGAAAGACCGCGCTACGCTGGATAAAATGAAGAGCAGGTTTATCGAGGGGACGACGGCTAAAAACCTTGATGCAAAAATTTGCGAAAAGGTGTGGACTGATTGGGAAGCATTTGCGCAATATGCCTTTAATAAATCACACTCGACGTGTTATGCATTTGTTGCATTTCAGACAGCCTATTTAAAAACGCATTATCCGGCTGAGTACATGAGTTCTGTGCTTACACACAACCTGAGCCAAATTGAAAAGATTACTTTTTTCATGGAAGAATGCAGAAGAATGAATGTGCCTGTCCTTGGCCCCGATGTAAATGAAAGTCACTACAACTTCGGCGTGAACAGTAAGGGAGAAATCCGTTTTGGTTTGGGAGCAGTGAAGGGAGTAGGAGAAGGTGCTGTTCAGGCCATCATCGAAGAGCGAAATAAGAACGGAGCTTTTTCAGATATTTTTGAACTTGCACAACGTGTGAGCACAAAAGCCGTCAACAAGCGCTGCCTTGAAAGTCTGGCCATGGCGGGAGCATTGGATTGCTTCGAAGGAATACACAGGGCACAGTATTTTGCCGGAGATGCAAAGGATCCGGTGCCGGGCATTGAGCGCGTCACAAAATTTGCTTCTGCATTCAGCAACAACAGTTCTTCCATGACCAATACATTATTTGGCGAAGACCATCATGATACCATTACTGTTCCGGTATTGCCCGATGTTGCTCCATGGAATTCACTGGAGAAGTTGAGGAAAGAAAAAGAAGTCATCGGCTTTTACATCAGCGGACATCCGCTCGATGAATACCGTTTTGAGATCGATCATTTTTGCACACATAAAATTGATGAAATCAAGGACGTTGACAAATTGAAAGACAAAGATATTTCCATTGCAGGGATTCTTACTGAAGTCAGTCACCGGATGAGCAAAACCGGCAAACCCTTCGGAAGCTTTACCATTGAAGATTTCAGCGGTTCTACCAACCTCGTACTTTTTGGTTCTGACTATGGAAAAATGAAAGAGTTTTTGATCCAGGAAAGTTTTGTTTACGTCCGTGCAAAGGTGCAAACCCGTTTCAGCCAGTCTGATGTTTGGGAAGTGCGCCCGTATACGATTCAGTTTTTATCTGATGTCAGTGATAAAATGACGAAGAGCATCACACTAAAAGTTCCGCTCGAAAAAATTTCTGATAAGCTCATTTCATCAGTGAATGAAATCCTTGCTTCGCATCCCGGAAATTCCATCGTGAAATTTTCCATTGAAGACAGTTCTGAAAGTATTGCTGTTGAAGCGCCTTCAAAAAAAATGAAGGTAAAGGCAAGCAAAGCGCTCTTGGATCAGTTGACGATGAGTAAGGAGATCGAGGTGAAGGTGAACTGAATGATTCACAATATCCCGGATTATAAATTAGGTCGTGATACATGAATTCTATACGACACGGTAACAGCCGAAGAAGCAGTAGGCAGTAGCAGTAGGCAGGAAAAACTACATGTGTTTTATTATCCCGGGTGGCAAATAGCATTAATTAATGCGGAGGGATTAAAAGGAAAGAAGCTTAACTTGCAGGTTTATGATCTATTTGGAAGGATAATTTTCACGGAAGAAGGCAGTTTGAATTCTGCATACTTTACAAAGGATTTGAACTGCGTAGGGTTTGCGAAGGGGATGTATGTTGTGACCCTCAGAACGGAAAATGAAGTGGTTGGTAATAAATTTATTAAAGAATAATTATTATGATTGAAAAGGAACCATCTGAAACTGTAACCCCGAAGAGGTTTTACGCTGTTGAAAGATATCAGTCTGAGATTTTTCTTTCATCTTTTAATTTGATGAGTGGAACCTCTTCGGGGTTTTCTTACAGTAACATTGACATTAACAATTTTGTTACTGTTACGATGCAGGGCTGTGCGGTTGCAATTGATGAAGGTAAAAGTATTACTGTTAAATCCGGCGGCACACTGATTGTAACCAATTCAGGAAATTCAGTTTCCAATCTCTTTGCCTGCGAAAAAATGTGGAAGGGAATTATTGTAGATGCTGGAGGTACCTTGAAAATTTTAAATGGCTCAACCATATCAGACGCAGAAAAGGCAGTTAGTGCAGATGGAGCAGGAGGCGTGCCGATAATTAAATTGTATGAAAGTAATTCTTCACGCGTTTTCTTTGATCACAATATTTATGACCTCTACCTTACCAATGGCGACTTTAGTGCATCAAGTATTTTCAGAGCTGATTTTTTATGCACCGGGGGAGTTTTGACCAAACACAACTATACCGGATCTGTAATTGGCGATTGCTATGGATTTCATACAAAAGCCCACATCTACCTCAATAAAGTGAATTCTATAGTTGTAGGTCAATCGAGTGGGCAAGGTTATAATACTTTCAGCGATGCCGACTATGGCATTCTTGCAGATGCAGGTACCTACCTTTATGCATATCATAACAACTTCGGCAATATTGGACAGACAAGCATAAACATTACGGGAAATTCCCAG